>JASGCG010000041.1 GCA_030054235.1 Bacteroidia bacterium | reverse complement strand
TCGTGCTCGGCACGTACCGCGAGGGCGCACCCGTGCACCCGTTGCACTCACCACACTTTGACTTCAACGACGACGCGATCGCCACGGGCGTGATGGCCATGTGCGCCATGGCGCTTGCGCCGTGCGCCTGAAGCAGCGCAGTGATCCGTAGTGATCCGCATGAATGAACCCTCACAGCGGTGAAGCCGGGCGGGCCGGCGCCGCGCTGCGAGGGAACGCTCCCGGTCAACCAGTCCACGCGCTCAGCAACGTGCCGAGGTCGGCGCCGTCCACGGTGCCGCTCTGGTCGATGTCGGCAGCGGCATTGGCCGTGCCCCACGCAGCAAGCAGGAGGCCGAGGTCGCCACCATCGACACGACCATCCATGTTGATGTCGCTTCGGTTCACGGTGCCGCCGCGCGTGAGCGCCGACGCCGGGATCACGGCCTTCGCCACGCCCGGTCCCTGCCACCGCAGGATCATGCCGGCACCGCCGCCGTTCTCGAAGAAGGCCAGCCGAACGGGGTGCTTGCCCGCGGCCAGCGCGATCGTGCCTGGACGCTCGACCATCCCGTGCAGGCCATCGTTGTCGATGAGCATCTGGTCGCCGATCCACAGCCGCGAGCCATCATCGCTCTCGATGAACAAGGTCCACTCGCCAGACGCAGGCACGTTGATCCAGCCGGTCCACACGGCGCCGACGGTGTCCGCGCGCTGGCTGTCGGCGAAGTTGCCGCCGGTCGACGCGTAGTTCACGGTGGCCGACGAGAACGTGCGGTACGGCGTGAGCTGCGTGAAGTCAGGCAGCACCGATGGCGGCGCCGCGCTCAGGTTGTAGTAGTCGACCAGGAGCGCGGGCACGTCGCCCTGCACCGGTGTGGCGGCTCGCACCGGCTTCACCTGCACGCGGATCTCACCAGTCGCGGTGGCGCCCGAAGCCTCTTCGATCGCATAGGCAATCACATCGTCGCCTGCGATGCCCGCTGGTGCCGTGTAGCGCAGGACCGAACCGGTCGTGCCCACGCGCTCAACCACACCCCCGAGCGCGGTGGTCGGCGCATAGAAGCGCAGCGAGATCGCCTCGCAGTTGATGGGGATGTCGTTGGCGAGCGGATCGAACGTCACAGCCTGACCCGGCAGCCCCGTGATCGCGTCGATCATCGTCTGCGGCGGGCGTGACGAGCCTTCCTCCGCGCAGCCGTTGCCATCGAGGTGACCGTGCATCGCCGTGATGCAGACCGGGTGGAACTCCATGCGCACGTTGGCCAAGCCACCTGGGCAGATGTGGCAGTAGCTCATGATGGTGCCAAGATCCTGGTCGGCGACGGCGCAATCCTGCGGATTCGAGCCGCAGCCATCGACCGGCGGGCTGAAGTTGTGCGTGTGCGTGGTGCCGAAGTTGTGGCCGATCTCGTGCGCCACGACCATGATGTCCCAGTTCGCATCCGAGTTGTTGATGATCGGATACGGGAAGGACCCACCGAGGTTGGCGCTGAGCCCGAAGCCGTAATCAGGATTGCAGACGACGCTGAGCCAGGCCACGCCGCCGCCGAGTCCGCGCCCGGAGAGGAAGTGCGCAAGTTCGCGGGGCTGCGAGCCCATGTTCGTCGCCCAGTAATCGCGGAAGACGCCGAGCTCGGCACCAGTCGAGGTCGCTGACCATGGATCGTTCGGCGTGCTCCACAGGCGCAAGTAATTCACGCCGATGCGCGTGTTGAGCGCCGTCACGTAGAGCTCGTTCACGGCGCCCATCAGGACGGCGGTGTACGCGGTCGCGGCCGTGGTGCTGCCGCCGAAGAGCGACTGCAGGTACTCGTGGTCGGTCTCGACGGCGATGCGCACCTGGCGGCACGGCGAGCCCGCGAGCGAGCCATCGACGGGCGTGGTCACCGGCGGCTTGGCACCGGGCACCGTGAGTTCCGAGCACGTGAAGGTCGGTGTGGGCACGAGGCCAGGCGGCAGTGCACCGAGGTCATAGAAGAGCGTGGGCAGGTTCGAGCCGAAGTCACCGCTCGAGAGGATGAACGTGCGGCCCTGCGCCAAGACGTAGCCGTAGTGACCGAACTCACTGATCGCGATGTACGCGCGTGAACCCGGTTCACCGTCGACCGAACCCATGAAGCAATCGACGGTCGGAGCGTCGATCACCGCTTCGGTCTTTTCGCCTTGCGCATCGACGATCGTCGCATCGTCGGTGAAGGGCTTCACGCGGGTCAGGGTGAGGTCGACGTTGCGACCGGGCGCGATGGGCACCCCCTGCCAGCGCTGCAGCTCGTTGGCCCGCGTCGCGGCCCACGCCGTTGCGTCGATGCGCACGACCGAAGCGGCTTGGGCAAGCGCGGGGGCGAGTTCCACATCCTCGCGAACGATCGGACTGGGGATCGGATGGCCGATCCACGGGGTCAACTGTCCGAGAACCAAGGCAGCAAGGGTCGTGGGAAGCGGCATGGGCCTACCTTAACCCAGGTGGCTCGGCGCGCGAGTCAGGGCCGGAATCACCACCGAATTTTCCGCGGGTTCCGGGGATGACGCCCCTCCGGCTGTCACACTGCCCGCGTCGATCCGTTCGCTTGACACCGAACATGTGTTCGGTCTACCCTAACACACACCGAACGGAATCGGACCTGTCGTCCCAACCCACCGTGACCACCTCGTGACAGGACTCACCATGTCGACCCCCACTGCAGCCAAGCCCACCACCGCCAGCAAGCCCGCCGAAACCGTCGCACGCGCCGCAACCCGCGCGCCAGAGCAGGCGAAAGCCGTTACAACTCGAACTGCAGCAGGCACGGATGCCTCGTCGGCCTCCACCCCTGCACGCCTCGAAGGCAGCACCAATCAGGGGAGCAGCATGGCCAAGCCGTCCACCGTGTCCGTCACCGCACCCACCGCAGGCAAGGCGCCGTCCGCTGGCGATGCCGGCAGTCGCTCGGTCGAACCCAAGCCCTTCGTGTCCGATGCGTCCGCTGGCGATCCGCGCAGCAACGCACTCGATTCCAAGGGCAAGCTCAAGGCGCTCGAAGCGGCCATGGGCCAGATCGAAAAGTCCTTCGGCAAGGGCTCGATCATGAAGCTCGACGGCGAGAACATCACGCCCATCCCCGCGGTCTCCACCGGCGCGCTCAGCCTCGACCTGGCGCTGGGCGGGCGTGGCCTGCCGCGCGGCCGCATCATCGAGGTGTTCGGCCCCGAGTCCAGCGGCAAGACCACGCTGGCCCTCACCGTCGTCGCCAACGCGCAGCGCACGGGTGGCACCGCGGCCTTCATCGATGCCGAGCACGCGCTCGACCCGTCCTGGGCCAAGAAGCTGGGCGTGAACCTGGATGAAATGCTCGTGTCGCAGCCCGACACCGGCGAACAGGCGCTTGAGATCTGCGAAATGCTGGTGCGCTCGAACGCCGTCGATGTCATCGTCGTCGACTCGGTGGCCGCACTCATCCCGCGCGCCGAAATCGAAGGCGAAATGGGCGACAGCCACGTCGGTCTCCAGGCTCGTCTCATGAGCCAGGCCCTGCGCAAGCTCACTGGCGCCATCGCCAAGAGCGAGACCATCGTGATCTTCATCAACCAGCTGCGCGAAAAGATCGGCGTCATGTTCGGCAGCCCCGAAACCACCACCGGCGGCCGTGCGCTCAAGTTCTACTCCTCAGTGCGCGTCGACATCCGTCGCATCGGCGCGATCAAGGATGGCGAGCGCAACGTGGGCAATCGCGTGCGCACCAAGATCGTCAAGAACAAGATCGCTCCCCCCTTCCGTGAAGCCGAGTTCGACATCATGTTCGACGAGGGCATCTCGTGGGTCGGTGACCTGCTCGACCTGGCCGTCAACGCCAACGTGGTCGAGAAGAGCGGCGCTTGGTTCAGCTTCAAGGATGTTCGCCTTGGCCAGGGCCGCGAAGCATCCAAGCAGTTCCTGCGCGAGAACCGCGACCTGGTGATCGAGATCCGCAAGGGTGTCCTGGCCTTCCGCGCGGCCAACCCCAACGCGCCGCTCGTGAAGAGCAAGGGCGAGTGAGCTGACCACGCATCCCCGCGCAGCCCCGTCCGGCCACACCGGGCGGGGCTGCCTGGTTCGTCCGGCCGCGTGCCGTCGGGCGAGCGGTTCATCGCACACGGATAACTGCCTTTCCTTCGTGTGATCGGATCGCTATACTTGCCGCCCCACTTAGCGGTTGTGGCGAAATTGGCAGACGCGCTAGATTCAGGTTCTAGTGGGGTAAAACCCGTGGAGGTTCAAGTCCTCTCAACCGCATTCCCGCCCCGGGCCTTCGCCTGGGGCGGCTTCGCTTTTGGCATTCACGGCGCGCCTCCCTCGTGAGGATCACCCACGCGCCTGGCGTGTGACACTCACCCACGCGCCTCGCCCGTCGCGCTCACCCACGCGCCACGCGTGTGAAACTCACCCGCGCTTGGATTGGATGCTCTTGAGGAGCGCATGCCAACTCGCGATGAACGCGTCGCGGCCTTCGGTCTGGAGTTGATGGGCCAGCTTGGCGAGGTCGATGCCGTGCGCCATCGCTCCCTTCAAGACCTCGGCGGTCGCCGGATCGCCGGGCACGAAGCATGCCTTGAGCGTGCCCGCATTGGCCAAGCCATGCAGGGCATCCTCGGGCATCGTGTTGACGGTGCCGGGGCTGCAGAGCGCCTCGACGTAGAACGACTTGGGCAACGTCGGGTCCTTCGTCCCCGTGCTGGCGTACAGCAAGCGCTGCGGCCTTGCGCCCTTGGCCCGCAGCGCCTCGAACCGATCGCCCGAGAAGAGATCCAAGAACCGGTCATAGCACGCTCGCCCCATCGCGATGCCCACCCGGTTGCGCAGGCCTTCGGGCAGGCTCGCCGTGGCCTTGTCCCAGCGGCTGATGAAGACGCTCGCCACGCTGCAGGTGTCCGGAGCCAGCCCCGCTGCCACGCGCTGCTCCAGCCCCTTGATGTACGCCAGCACCGTGGCCTCGTACTGGGCCACGTCAAAGAGCAACGTGACGTTCACCGGAACGCCGCGAGCGACCAGTTCCGTGATCGCCGGCAGCCCCTCGGGCGTGCCCGGCACCTTGATGAAGAGATTCGGGCGACCCGCCCGCGCGTGCAGCGCCACCGCCGCCTCGACCGTGCTCTGCGTGTCGTTGGCCAGGAGCGGGCTCACCTCAAGGCTCACCCAGCCATCCACGCCCCCGGTGCGGCGATGGATCGGCAGGAACAGATCGCACGCTCGGCAGAGATCCTCCAGCGCCAGCTCGAAAAAGGTCGCGTCGGCATCGAGCCCTCGCGCTGCGCATGCCTTGACCTGTGCGTCGTACTCGGAACCCGAACCGATCGCCTTCTCGAAGATGGTCGGATTGCTCGTCAGGCCGGTGATGCCGAGCGAATCGATCGTGCGACCGAGCGACCCATCATCGAGCATGCGGCGAGTGATGTTGTCCTGCCAAGGGCTCTGGCCCAGCAGGTTCAGCAAGGCGGTCTGCTTCATGCGCGCCACTGTACCCCGCGGCCCCGGCCATGACCGGGGTACAGTCAGTCCATGTCTCGCGCGACGATCGATGCATGTTCCCTCACGCTCCGCTGCCGGCTGTGCGAGTGCGCATCCTGGCAGGCCCTCCTCGAGCATCGCCGCGCCATCGACCCTGTCGATCTGCGCGCCGCGTTCGCAGCCGAACCCGGCCGCGCTGCGCGTTGCACCACCGATGGGGCCGGATGGACGCTCGACTGGTCCAAGCAGCTCATGCAGCCAGGCACCATGCCGCTGCTGCTTGACCTGGCGCGTGAGCGGCAGGTGCCGGAGCGCTTCGCCGCCATGCTTGCGGGCACGCGACTGAACTGGACCGAGGGGCGCTCGGTGCTCCACACAGCACTGCGCGCGCCGCCAACGGCGACGATCGAGGTCGACGGCCGCAACGTGGTGCCCGACGTGCACCAAACACTCGGGCGCATGGCGCACTTCAGCCGCGCCCTGCGCAGCGGCGCCTGGCTCGGCGCCACCGGCAAGCGCATCCGCCACGTCATCAACATCGGCATCGGCGGCAGCGATCTTGGCCCGGCCATGGCCTACCAGGCGCTGCAGCCCTGGCGCACGCGCGAACTCGACTGCCGCTTCGTGAGCAACGTCGATGGCAACGACCTTTGGATGGCGCTCGATGGACTCGATCCTGAACAGACGCTGTTCATCGTCTGCAGCAAGACGTTCACGACCCAGGAGACGATGGAGAATGCCGGCAGCGCGCGTGCCTGGTTGGTGTCGCGGCTCGGCGAGGCGGCGGTGGGCCGGCACTTCGTCGCCGTGAGCACGAACGCCGCCAAGGTCCGCGCCTTCGGCATCGACCCGGACCACATGTTCGGGTTCTGGGATTGGGTCGGCGGCCGCTACAGCATGGACAGTGCGATCGGCCTGAGCACCATGGTGGCTGTCGGCCCGGAGCGCTTCGGCGAGCTGCTCGCCGGGTTCCACGCGATGGACGAACACGCGCGCACGAGCCCGCTCGAATCGAACCTGCCCGTTCTCCTGAGCATGATCGGCGTGTGGAACGCCAGCGTGCTCGGCTTGCCGGCCCTCGCGGTCCTGCCCTACGAGCAGCTGCTGGCGCGCTTTCCGGCCTACCTTCAACAACTGATCATGGAATCGAACGGCAAGCGCGTGGATGACCACGGCGACGTCGTGTCGTGGCCCACGTGCCCGGTCGTCTTCGGCGAGGCGGGCACCAACGGGCAGCATGCCTTCTACCAGATGCTCCACCAAGGCACGACGATCGTGCCGATCGACTTCATCGCGTTCCGCACGGCGGCGCACCCGCTTGGCCGTCATCGCCTGCTGCTCAACGCCAATGCGATCGCGCAGGCGCAGGCGTTCGCGTTCGGCCGGACCGGCGACGAGGTCCGGGCCGAAGGCACCCCCGAGGCGCTCGTGCCGCACCGAACCTTCCCCGGCAACCGTCCGAGTTCGTTCCTCTGGGCCGAGACGCTCACCCCAGCGACGCTGGGCGCGCTCATCGCGCTCTACGAGCACTCGACCTTCGTGCAGGGCATCGTGTGGGGGATCAACTCCTTCGACCAGTGGGGCGTCGAACTGGGCAAGTCGCTGGCCCTCAACGTCATCAAGGGACTTGAGGGCTTGCTGACCTCCACGGACCACGACGCAAGCACCGCTGCGCTCATCCGCGCGCTCGCCGCCGAGGCGACCTGAATCATGCAGGCGTATCTCGACTGCAACGCGACCACGCAGCCGCTGCCCGAGGTGATCGAGGCGATGGGCTCGTGCCTGCGCGAGCGCTGGGCGAATCCCAGCAGCGTGCATCGCGCAGGGGTCGAGGCCCGTCACGCCATGGAACTCGCCCGCGAGCAGGTCGCGCACCTCATCGGTTGTGCCCCTCGAGCACTGACCTTCACGAGCGGCGGCACCGAAGCCGCACAACGGGTGATCCTGGGTGCCATCGCCGCGCGACCGGATCGCCCCGCGATCGCCACCAGCGCCCTCGAGCACAGCGCGGTCCGGGAGCTCACGCAGTCGCTGGAGTCGCGCGGCACCACGGTCCATTGGCTTCGCCACCGACCCGACGGCGTGATCGACCTTGATGCGCTCGATGCGCTGCTTGCCGACCATGGCCGTTCGATCAGCGTGCTCAGCCTGATGTGGGCCAACAACGAGACCGGCGTGCTGCAGCCGATCCGCGACGTGGCAGCCCGCTGCCGTGCATCCGGGGTCGTCCTGCACACCGACGCGGTGCAATGGGTCGGACGCGAGCCGACCGAGTGGTCGACCCTCGGCATCGACGCCCTGACCGCGAGCGCCCACAAGCTCCACGGCCCCAAGGGCGTGGGGGCGATCGCCATGCGCGCGGGCGCCGCGATCGAGTCGATCCTGCCGGGCGGACCGCAGGAACTCGGGCGGCGCGCCGGCACCGAGAACGTGGCCGGCATCGTCGGCTTCGGCGCGGCGGCGGCGGCGGCTTCGGCCTGGCTCGCGCAGGACGCCGGCTCGGCCGCCTGCCGATCGCTGATTGCCACCCTCGAGCGAGCCATCCTGGCAGCCGTCCCGGACGCGATCGTGAACGCAGCCGGGTCCCCGCGACTCTGGAACACGTCGAGCATCGCCTTCCCCGGGCTCGAGGCCGAGGCGATCCTGCTGCTCCTGTCCGAGCGTGGCGTTGCCGCCAGTGCAGGGGCAGCGTGCTCGAGCGGATCCCTCGAACCTTCGCCGGTCCTCCGCGCCATGGGACTTCCCGATCCGGTCGCCCATGGCACGATCCGCCTGAGCGTGTCCAGGCTCACGACCAGCGACGAGATCGATCACGCCGTGCGAGTGATCCCGGCCTGCATCGAACGGCTTCGGCTCAGTAGTTCGGCGTCGGCGCGCGGAAGTCGCTGAGGTCGACGGACTTCATCCAGTCGATCGTGCGCTGAAGGCCTTCGGCCAGCTGCACCGTGGGCTCCCAGCCCAGGCGCTCACGCGCCAGCGTGATGTCCGGCTTGCGCTGCTTGGGATCATCGGGCGGCAACGGCCGGCTCGCGCCCAGGCGTGCCTTGCCGCCGGTCAGGGCAATGGTCTTCTGGGCCAGCTCCATGATCGTGAATTCGTTGGGGTTGCCCAGGTTCACCGGCCCGGTGAACTCGGCGGGCGACTCCATCATCCGCAGGAAGCCATCGATCAGGTCGCTCACGTAGCAGAACGACCGCGTCTGCGAACCGTCGCCGAACATGCTGATGGTCTCGCCGGCCAGGCCCTGGCGGATGAAGTTGCTGACCACGCGGCCATCGAACGGGTGCATGCGCGGACCGTAGGTGTTGAAGATGCGCACGACCTTGATCTGCACACCGTGCATGCGGTGGTAGTCGAACATCAGGGTCTCGGCGGCACGCTTGCCCTCGTCGTAGCAGGCGCGAGGACCGATCGGATTCACGCAGCCGCGGTAGCTCTCGACCTGCGGGTGCACCTCGGGGTCGCCGTAGACCTCGCTGGTGCTCGCATGGAAGATGCGCGCGCGCAGGCGCTTGGCCAGGCCAAGGCAGTTCATCGCCCCGAGGAACGACGTCTTCATCGTCTTGATCGGGTTGTACTGGTAGTGCCCAGGCGCGGCCGGGCAGGCGAGGTTGTAGATCTGGTCGACCTCGAAGTGGAACGGGTTGATCACGTCGTGGCGCACGAACTCGAAGTTCGGCCGACCGAGCAGGTGGGCGATGTTCGACTTCTGGCTCGATAACAGGTAGTCGATGCAGATAACGACGTGG
>JASGCG010000040.1 GCA_030054235.1 Bacteroidia bacterium | reverse complement strand
CTTGATGAACTTCTCGGCGTAGGCGGCGCACTCGCGGCGGATCGCCATGCGGCGCACGTCGGGCGCAAGCGTTTCGAGCTTCTCGGCCTTGCCGCCCTTGACGATCTCGGTCATCACCTTGTGCTCGATGGGCAGGCCGTGGCAATCCCAGCCCGGCACGTAGTGCACGCGGCGCCCCTCGAGGATGCGGCTGCGCACGACCAGGTCCTTCAGGACCTTGTTGAGCATGTGGCCCACGTGGATGTTGCCGTTGGCGTACGGCGGTCCATCGTGGAAGACGAAGGGCTCGGCACCCTCGCGCGCACCCATGATGCGATCGAAGGCGCCGCCATCCTTCCACGCCTTGAGGGTCTGCGGCTCCGCCTGGGCCAGGTTCGCCTTCATCGCGAAGCCGGTCTTGGGCAGGTTCAGCGTGCTGCGGTAGTCACGGGCGGTCGATTCCGTCATGGGACCGCGATCCTACCCCGGACCGGGTCACGCTTCGGGCTCGTCCTCGGGCTTGACGGCCTCGTCGAGGTACTTCTGGAACGCCGCCATGTTGTAGGAGACGAAGCAGAAGACGTGGTGGACCGTGAACCACTCAAGGTCTTTCGGATCCTTGGGCACGTCCTGGCGGATGCGGTTGAGTTCGGCGAGCAGGCGTTCGGCCTTCATGGGCGGCAGGATAGGCCGCGCGCGCAGTCGCGGCTCAGTGATCGTGGCCGTCGTGGCTGCCGTGATCGTGGGCTTCGGGGCTTGTGGTCGGTGCGGCGTGATCGTGGCCGTCGTGGCTGCTCGCTGCGCCATGATCGTGATCGGCGTGGCCATGCATGGTGGCCTCGAGCCTGGACATGCCCCACGCGAGCAGGATGCCGCCGACGAGTGCCGCGGTGAGCTTGAGCCGATCGTGCCGGTGGAACTGCACTTCAGGCAGCAGATCGCTGCACGCGATGCACAGGAAGACGCCACCACTGAAGGCCAGCGCCAGCGCGATGACGTGCGGATCATGGCGCACGCCGGCCATGAAGAGGAATGCGCCCACCGGCATGACCAAGGAGAAGAGCACTTGGATCACCGCGGCTTTCCCCGCATCGACGCGGTCTTGGCGCAAGAGCGCCGCCAGCGTCATGGCATCGAATGGCTTGTGGGCCACGATCACCAGCAGCGTGCCCAGGCCAGCGAGCCAGCCGGCGCTCGATTCGGCCTGCACGCTCGCGGCGAGCGCCACGCCCTCCATCAGGCTGTGCACCGTCAGCCCCAGGAGCGCACCCATCCAGCCAAGGCGAGGTGCGCGCGTGTGCGCATCGGCGTGAGCGTGCGGAGCATGATCGTGCTCGTGATCGCAGGTGTGGGCGACGTGGCCGCAGCTGCCGCCGCCGCAGTCCCCGGCGCCGCCATGTTCGTGGGCATGGAAGGGCGCAAAGCGCTCGAGCACGAAGAGCGCCATGAAGCCGATCAAGGCCCAGAGCATCACGTCCATCGGTGCCGCACCACCGCCGTGCGTGCCCAAGGCGTGCGGGAGCAGATGGAAGAAGACGATGCCGAGGATCATGCCGCTCACGGCGCTCAGGACCAGCTGCAGCGGCGTGTGCGCCAGGCGACGGGTTCCCACCCACGCCCCGAGCAGGCTCGCTGCAACGACGAGCGCGGCCTCGACGGCAAGCACGGTGGACGGAGCTGCAGCAAGCGTTGGCATGGGTCCTTCCGATGGTCTCCGGAAACGACGCGGGCGCCGCAGAGCGACGCCCGAATCAAGTGGACTGGATGAGAATCGAACTCACAACCTCCTCGATGCGACCGAGGCGCTCTGCCAATTGAGCTACCAGCCCAGCGGGGCGAAGAGTATAGCGCGATCGGGCGTCTCACGGCACTGCGATAACACGCCCGGGGCGGGAGCCGACAAGACCAGCCGCTACCCTCTCCGTCGTGGAGAAGATGGCCCCCCAGGCGCCCGCGCCCAACCGCGACACGCCCGCCATGCGGCAGCACGCGCACTTCAAGGCGCGCTATCCCGATTGCCTGCTCTTCTTCCGCATGGGCGACTTCTACGAGCTCTTCGACGACGACGCGGTGACCGCGCACCGCGCGCTTGGCATCACGCTGACCGAGCGCACGAGCGGGATCCCGATGGCCGGCGTCCCCTTCCACAGTGCCGAGACCTACCTACGCCGACTGGTCGACGCGGGCTTCCGCGTCGCAGTGTGCGAGCAGGTGCAGGATCCGAAGGAAGCCAAGGGCGTGGTCGAGCGCGACGTGCGGCGCGTGATCACGCCGGGCACGCGCGTGGACGAAAGCCTGCTCGACGACGGCACCAGCAATCGCATGGCGGCGCTCTGCATGCAGGGCGCTGCGGCAGCGATCGCCACGGTCGAGCTGTCGACAGGCGAGTTCTCGCTGCGGACCGTGCCAACGGCGCGCCTGGTGGACGAAGCGCTGCGTCTCGGTGTGGCCGAACTGCTCCTCGAGGAGGCCGACGACGAGGCCACCCGCGAGCGCCACGCTGCGATGGTGCTGGCCATCGGTGCTGCCCGCACGGAACGCCCGGGCTGGTACTTCCGCAGCACGGAGGCAACCGAGGCCCTGTGCTCGCACTACCGCACCTCGACGCTTGCGGGCTTTGGCCTCGACGCGGAAGGTGCGCCCGCGCGAGCGGCGGGTGCGCTGCTGCGCTACCTCCACGAAGCGCAACGCCCCGAGTCGCTGCGGCATCTTCGGGCACCGTCGATCGTCGAGTCCGGTGCCGTGCTGGCCATCGATGCCACGAGCCTGCGAAGCCTTGAACTTGAGCGCACCGCGCGATCGGGCCAGGCGGCCGGAAGCCTGGTCGCCTCGATGCAGCGATGCCGGACCGGCATGGGACGGCGGCTCCTGCGTGATTGGCTCTGCGCACCGCTCGCGCAGCTCGCCCCGATCACGCAGCGGCTCGATGCCGTGGCAGCGCTCGCCCAGGACCAGCGCGCCAGCGCCGTGCTCGGCGAGGCGCTCGATGGCGTGCAGGACATCGCCCGCATGCATGGCCGCATCGCGATGGGCCGTGCGACGCCGCGCGACCTCGCTGCCCTGGCGCGCTCGCTTGCACGCTGCAGCGAAATCGCCGTCGCCTGCGCGGGCACGCCCGCACTCGGGCCGTTCGCGCAGCCGATGAGCGATGCGCTGCCCGCGGTCCGCGAGCTGGCGATCCGCCTTGCCGGACAGTGCGTGGATGCACCCCCATCGCACCTGCGCGAGGGCGGCCTGTGGCTCGACGGCGTGGATGCCGAGCTCGACGAGGCGCGGCTCCTGCAGCGCGATGCCAACGCGTGGCTGGCGCGGTATCAGGCGGAACTGATCGAGCGCTCGGGGATCGACACGCTCAAGACGGGCTACAACCGCGTGTTCGGCTACTACATCGAGCTCTCGTCGGCGCAGGCCGGGCGGGCGCCGGAGTGGCTGATCCGCAAGCAGACCCTGCGCAATGCCGAGCGCTACACGACGCCCGAACTCAAGGAGTTCGAGCACAAGGTGCTCACGGCCGAGGCGCGCGCCATCGAACGCGAACAGCGGCTGTTCAGTGAAGCGTGTGCGATGCTCGCCGAACACGGTGCAGCCATCGCCATCATCGCCGAGTCGATCGCCGCGCTCGATGTGCTGCGCTGCTTCGCCACCGTGGCGAGCGAATCGGGGTGGACCAGGCCGCAGCTCGTCGATGACGCCGAGCTGAGCATCGACCAGGGGCGGCATCCGGTCCTCGATGGCGTGCTCCGCGAACGCTTCGTGCCCAACGATTGCCGCCTCGGGCATGATGGCAGCGCACGACTGGCGCTCATCACCGGCCCCAACATGGCCGGCAAGAGCACCTACATCCGCCAGTGTGCGCTGATCGCGCTGCTGGCGCATGCCGGCAGCTTCGTCCCTGCGCAACGGGCCGTCGTCGGCCTGACCGACCGGATCTTCACGCGCATCGGCGCGAGCGATGAACTGCACTCCGGACAGAGCACGTTCATGGTCGAGATGACCGAGACGGCGGCGATCCTGAACGCGGCCACCCGGCGGAGCCTGGTGATCCTGGACGAGATCGGCCGCGGCACGAGCACGCTCGATGGCCTGAGCCTGGCGTGGGCCATCACGGAAACGCTCGCTGATCGAGGCTGCCGAACGCTCTTCGCCACGCACTACCACGAGATCACCACGCTCGCGGACGAACGCTGCGACATCACGAACCTGCACGTCGCCGTGCGCGAGTGGAAGGACGAGATCGTCTTCCTGCACCGCATCGAGGTGGGCCGGACCGATCGCAGCTACGGGATCCACGTCGCGCAACTGGCAGGCGTGCCGCGCGCGACGGTCGAGCGCGCCCGGGCCATCCTCGCATCGCTCGAGGCCGGTCATGCTGCGCCCGCGCGCCCGGAGGCCGCCACCGCGGGCGAGCAGCTTTCGCTCTTCACCCAGTACCTGCCGCATCCGGCGCTCGATCGCCTGCGCGGGATCGATCTGGATCACCTCACGCCGATGCAGGCCTTCGATCTGTTGCGCGACCTGCAGCGCGAGTCGCGTGGGTGAGGAACGTCGGTTGCACCGGATCGCTGCACCGCTAGGCTTCGTGCATGATCGATCCCTCGTTCCTGCGTTCGAAGCATGCCGCCGGCACCCCCTACGCCGACTACGTCCGCTCCAGCCCGCAGCATGAGCCCGCCTGGCGAGCCGTCGAGGCGCGCGTGCAGCTTTCGGATGCGCAGCGCGCCCTCGTGGGCGGCTTCACCCGCAGGATCAACGTGATCTGCCTGAGCGGCATGTGGTGCGGCGACTGCTCGGCGCAGGGGCCGATGCTGCATGCCATCGCTGCGGCGTCACCCATGATCGACCTGCGCTGGCTTGATCGCGATGCGCACGCGGACCTGTCGGACGAGGTGCGCATCTGCGGCGGCCTGCGGGTGCCCACGGTGATCTTCGCGAACGAGGACTTCGAGTTCCTCGCGCTGCTCGGCGACCGAACGCTGTCCCGCTACCGCGCCATCGCGTCGCGCGCCCTTGGCGCGAGCTGCCCCCTGCCGGGCGCGCGGGTGGCCGACGATGAACTGTCCGCCACGGTCCAGGACTGGCTCGACGAGTTCGAGCGCGCTCACCTGATCGCACGCCTCAGCCCGCGCCTGCGCGGCAAGCACGGTGACTGACCGCGAGCTCAGCGCAGCTTCAGGGTGACCAGCGCGATCACGACCGCCACGGCGCTCACGATGTAGGAGCGCGTGACGATCTGCGTCTCCTTCCAGCCGATCATGTGGAAGCCGTGGTGGATCGGCGTGCTCGGGAAGATCCGGCGGCCC
Organism: Bacteroidia bacterium; assembly: GCA_030054235.1. Taxonomy (GTDB): domain Bacteria; phylum Planctomycetota; class Phycisphaerae; order Phycisphaerales; family SM1A02; genus SYIB01. The sequence continues at coordinate 3,919 of JASGCG010000040.1, read as the reverse complement.
TCGCCGTACTTGCGCTTGGTCCACTTGAACCAGCTGACCTGCATCATCACGGTCGAGATCTCGATGACGTACACCGCGCCGATGACCGGCAGGAGCAGCTCGTTGCGGGTCACGACGCCGATGTAACCCATGAGCGCGCCCAGCGCGAGCGAGCCGGTGTCTCCCATGAAGACGCGGGCGGGGTGCGCGTTGAACCAGAGGAACCCGAGCGTGGCTCCCGCCATCGAGCCGGCGAGCACCATGAGCTCGGCAGAGCCAGGCACGTACGGCACCAGCAGGAAGTACGCCGTGTTGGCGTGCCCGGAGATGTAGGCCAGAACCATCAGCGCGAAGCTCGTGATGACCATGTTCCCCCCGGCAAGGCCATCCATTCCATCGGTGATGTTCACGGCATTCGAGAAGCCGGTCATGAAGAACGCGCAGAGCACGGCGAACGCGCCCACGCCCAGCACGATCACGCTCGGCGCGAGATCGAGCCGCAGCCCGACAAAGTCCTTGACGGCGGTGGGCGGATAGGTGCGCTGCAGCGGCAGGTTCAGGACGTGCGCATCAGGCAGCTTGGCGGCCGTGTAGACGAAGTATCCGACGACCAGGCCCAGACCGACCTGGAACACGAGCTTCTCCCAGCTGTAGAGCCCATCGCGCGAGCCCGGCTTGCGCTGACTCGAGGTCAGCTTGAGCCAGTCGTCGATCGCTCCCACGCCACTCATCCACACGAGCACGATCAGCGAGATCTGGATGTAGCGGTTGAACCAGACATCGGCCAAGAGCGCCGTGGTCACGAGGATGCTCCCGCACAGGAAGATCCCGCCCATGGTGGGCACGCCGCTGCGCCCCTGCATCAGGCGGTTGATCTCCTCGTGGCCGAACTCGGCGGTGTCGCCGATCTTCTTGCGCTGCAGCCACGCGATCACGCCAGGCCCCTGCCAGAGCGCAAGCGAGAACGAGATCAGCACCGCGGCGAACGCGCGGAACTCGACCTGCCACATGATGCCGACGATCCAGCGCAAGAGCGGGATCGAGTCGAGCTTGTCCTGGAATTCGACGACGAGGTTGTAGAGCATGCCCTGTCCCTGACCCGGCCCGTGGGCCGATCCTCCGATCAGCCCGCCACAAGCGGCGCCGCGCGCAGTGCCGGCAGCACGCGCTCGACCGCCGATCCCCGGCTCCCCTTCAGGAGCACCGCATCACCCTCGGCCAAGGCCGCGGCGATCGAGGCCGCCGCGCCGCCATCGAGCGACTCGACCCACTCGACGTCGAGCCCCGCCTCACGCGCGGCATCGGCGCCGAACCTGCTGCGCGGCCCGATGAACCATGCTCGGTCCCCGCGCTCGAGCACCGACGCTGCCACGCGGCCGACTTCCTCATGCAGGGCACGCTCGGCATCGCCGAGCTCGAGCATGTCACCAAGCACGACCACGCGACGCGGGGCACGCGCGGCCACCTCGGCGAAGGACCGCAGTGCGGCCGCCACCGCATCGGGGTTCGCGTTGTAGGCATCGTTGTAGACGTCCACGGAGCCGATCCGCTCGCGCACCATGCGCATCTCGGACGGTTCGACGGTGGCCAGCCCACGCGCAACCTGCGCCGGCGTCAGGCCGCGATCGAGCCCCATGGCGAGCGCAGCCAAGGCATTCATGGCGTTGTGGATGCCCGGCAGCCGCAGCTCGAACTGCACGAGCTGGCCATGGGCGCGGGCGGTCACCACCTGCACCTCGGGATGCTGTTCGCGCGACACCAACCGCACGTTGCGCGCGGCATCGGTCCCAAAGGTGATCACGCGCAGGTCGCAGCGCCCCAGCTCGGCAAGCGCCTGCATCAGTGGCGCGTTGTCACCATTGACGATCAATGGCGCGCACGCCGGCAGGCCATCGGCAATGCTCGCCTTCTCGGTGGCGATCGCCTCGAGCGAGCCCATGCCACCCAGGTGCGCTCGACCGACCATGGTGATCACGGCTGCATCCTGCTCGGCGATCGCCGACAGGCGACGGATCTCGCCCGGGTGATTCATGCCCATCTCCAGCAGCAGGAAGTCATCGCCGCGGGACGCGGACAGCATGGTGAGCGGCACGCCGATCTCGTTGTTGAAGCTCTTGGGGCTGCTCGTGCCGCGCTGCTGCTGCGACAGCACGCCGTGGAGGAGGCGACGCGTCGTCGTCTTGCCGCTCGACCCGGTGATGCCGATGGTGAACGGCGAGACCTCCGCGCGCCACGCCGTGGCGAGCTGCTGCAGCGCGACGAGCGTGTCGCGCACGAGCAGCGTGGGCACCGAGGGCGTGAAGCCGTCGGGAAACCTGGACACGATCAGCGCAGCAGCACCGGCCGATTGCGCGGCACCCAGGTGGTGGTGCGCATCGTGCTGCTCGCCCAGGAGCGCCACGAACGCGCGCCCATGCAGCGGCACGCGCGTGTCGGTGCCGATGCCCGCGAGCGGTTCGCCGCTCCGGGGCGGCCCGACCCATCGACCGCCCGTGGCACCGGCCATCGCATCATGCGAGAGAAACGTCACGCGAGTGCTCCTTCCTGCATGGCGGCACGGGCCGCGAGCGCGGCCTTGGCCACGATGCGGTCGTCGAACGGATGCTTGACCGTACCGATGATCTGGTAGTCCTCGTGACCCTTGCCGGCGATGAGCACCACATCGCGCTCACGGGCCTCGGCCACGGCGGCATGGATCGCCGCTGAACGATCCGTCACACGATGCACGATCGCGGCCGTGCCCTGCGGCACGCCGGCCATGACCTGATCGACGATCGACTCTGGCGCCTCGGTGCGCGGGTTGTCGCTGGTGACGACGACCACATCGCTGTGGTCGCACGCCACGCGCGCCATGCGCGGCCGCTTGGTGGGATCACGGTCTCCGCCGCAGCCGAAGACGGTGATCAGTCGGCCACCGGGTTCGAGCACGGACTTCAAGGCCGTGCAGACGTTCAGGAGCGCGTCGTCGGTGTGCGCGTAGTCGACGACCACCGTGAACGGATCGCCGGGCGCGGTGACGGGCTCGAGCCGGCCCGGTGGAGCGGCGCATGTGGCGAGTGCCTGCTCGATCACGCTTCCATCGATGCCGCCTGACCACGCAGCGGCCACGGCCTGCAGCGTGTTCATGGTGTTGTGGCGCCCGGTGAACGGCAGCTCCGCCTCGATGCGCCCCCATGGCCCGTTGAGCCGAAGGCGCATGCTGCCCACACCCACGCGCAGTTCCTGCGCACTGGCCGTGGCGCGCGGGCTGCGCACGCTGCATCGGATGACGTTGGCGCGGCAGTCGCGCAGCATGCGCTCGTGCGCGGGGTCATCGGCGTTCACAATCGCCGTTGCGCATGGATCGAGTCCCGCGAACAGGATCGCCTTGGCGCTCGCGTAGTGCTCCATCGAACCGTGGTAGTCCAGATGGTCGCCGGTCAGGTTGGTGAAGATGCCGCAGCCGAAACGCAGCGCGGCCACGCGACCCTGGTGCAGGGCGTGGCTGCTCGTCTCCATGACCGCACCATCGCAACCATGGGCCACCATGCGCGCAAAGGTCGCGCTGAGTTCGATCGCGCCCGGCGTAGTGAGGTTGCTCGCCACCGTCCCCGCTCCGTCGTCGGTCTCGACCGTGCCGATGAGCCCGCAGCGCCGCCCTGCGATGCGTGCGATGTGTCGGTAGAGATAGGTTGTCGTGGTCTTGCCGTTGGTGCCCGTGATGCCAACCAGCCGCAGCCGGCGACTTGGGAAACCGTGGAACGCCTCGGCGATCCACGGCAGCAGTGCAGCGGCGTCCTTCGCGCCATGCTGCGACGCGTTGCGTCGCACAGCAAGCCACGCCACGCCGTCGATCGGCTCCACGCCGTCGTCGGCAAGCACCGCCACCGCACCTTTGTCGATCGCATCCTGGATGAACGCACGGCCATCACCGTGGGCACCGGCCCTGGCGACGAACATC
>JASGCG010000039.1 GCA_030054235.1 Bacteroidia bacterium | reverse complement strand
GGTGCGCCGCGTGCTTCGGATGCTGGAAGGGGTTGACGGCGCGGCGCCGGTGCGCCAAGGTGATGACGCCTGAGGGTGGCTCCGAGGGCCCACCAGCGACACTCCGATAGGGTGACGAGGCACGAGGCCGGGAAGACTCCCGGCCTCGGGTCTTTTCGGGGTAGGATGGCCTTCCAATGAAGACCATTCGATTCCTGCTCAATTCACTGAAATTTCGTCTAGCCCTCGCCGCTCTGGTGGTGTGGGTGGCCTCGCTGGTGGGGGCCGACCTCTCTCCAGAGGGCGTAGCGGGCGTTCTGGCGGCCGTTGCGGCCTGGCTAGGGGTCGCAGTGCCCCTCCTGGAGAAACGGGTCGCCAACGCGCTCTCTGAGGGTCTGACGGACAACCTCTTTGCTGCGCGCGCTCAGGTTCAGGTTCTCGAGCAGATGAGCAACGCGCGGTTGCTCGCCGAGCTTGACCGGCGCCTCGCGCTCGACCCTGGGCTCGCTGCCGAGCTGGCGAGAGAGCTGCGCCTCGCCGAAAAGGAGCAAGGCCCCTTGACGGGGCCTCGTATCGTCTGAGCGTAGGTAGTGGCTAGCGGCGACCGCGCCGCCGGCGCTTGGGTGCTGGTGGCGCGTCGTGGATGACGGTGTGCGAGCTGCCCTGGAGACCGCCGCACTTGGTGCAGCGGTAGTCCTTCTTCGAGCCGGACCAATTGCCCCAGTGGGGCGAGCGGTTGTCGGGGCACGTCGCTAGGCGCATCGTGATGCCTTCGGGGGCGGGGTTCAGTTTCTCTCGGGCCATGGTCACCTTGGAGGGGTAGAGCTGGTGGAAGGGGAGTGGAAGTTCTTCACGCCATATCGGCGAAGCTAGAAGGGCTTGATGCTGCGGTCGCTGGCGACAAGCTTCACGTTGCGGTCGCCGTTGTTCAGGGTGACGTGGCCATGGAGGCGGATGCGGCTGGTGAGGATGGCGCTGTAGTGGGATGCGCCGTCGAGAATCGCTTGGAGGCGGCCCCATTCGATGATGCTGTCGATGGGGATGGTGATGATGATGGTGCCGTTGTCCTCGATGCCAAAGGCCGCATGGCGGGGCTTGTCGCCGCGGATGGCGCGGTCGATGTCCTCGAGAACCATGGCGGTAGCGTCGTCGCGGTTCTCGGCGTCGATGATGGCCTGATTGCGCTCGCGCGTAGCGCGCAGCTCCTCCATCTCCTCGAGGTCGCGCCGCGCCTCAGCGGCCAGCTCCTCGACGGTCATCCCGCGCTGGTAGTCCTTCTGGGCGAGGGTGGCGCCGGCGAGGATGGCGGCTGCGGCGTCGGCCGCGGCGTTGTCGTCAATGGACGTGTCGACGGTGATGGCGTCGTGGATGTTGTGGGAGACGTCGGCGGGGTTGGAGAAGTCCGCGCCGGTGGGGATGTTGGTGGTGGGGATGTTGGTGCCGGGGATGGTGCGGTTGCTCATGGTGTGGTGCCTCTCTAGAAAAGGATGTTGCCGTCGCTGTAAACGGTGGTGGGGTTGCCTGGGCTCGTCTTCGTCACGGCGATGATGGTCGCCGCGTCGCGGGTGGTGATGGTCACGTTGTGGCGCGCCGCATGGTGCAGAAGGAGAAGACGCAGCACGGAGAGCGCTCGTGTGTCGGTGGCGTGGCTCTTGAGTAGGTCTCGCTCGTCGTCGCGCCGCCGCTTGCGCTCGTCGTCGGTGAGGAGATGAAACGAGGAGATGGTGAGAAACCAGCACTGCCACGCCGTCCACTTGTGATTCAGTCGGCGGTATCCGTCGCATCGAGCGTGGGAACCGCGAGTGCCGGCGACTGCGAGGCGGACGATGTCGTCGTAGGGCTCCATCGAGAGGTAGCGTTGTTGCTCGTCGCCGTCTGCCTGGGTGCCGACGCGGCGGCCGGGGTGAAAGCTGCCGATGGCGTGATGGTCGGGGGCGATGGTGAGTAGGCTGGGGCGCTCCATCGCGGTCGCGATGAGGTGGAGCTGATAGAGCTTGTCGAGGAGCTGGCGCTTAGGAGTGTGCACGATGGGCCTCGGGGGAGTTGTTGGGGGAGAGAGCTGCGCTGCTACGGCGAATGGTGGCGAGGTAGTGGAACGTGAGATTGTCGGTGTAGAAGGTGCCGTGGTAGTCGCACATGACGATGTGAATGCGCTCGGGGCGACCAGTGTGGGGGTCAAGCTCGACGTGGAGAAGCACAACTTCCACGACGATGGTAGCGCCGTTCCACTGGTACTCGAGGTTGGTGCCGACGAGGTTGGAGATGGGGAACACGGGTGCCTCTTGTTCGAGTTGGAGTTGGAGGCGCACTAGAAGAAGAGCCTCTTGGCGATGCTCTTGAGCGTGCGCTTGGCCGTGAACCGCTCGGCGTGAAGGCGCCGGCGGCGCTTGCCATCTGCGGTGCAGAAGGTGCCGATACCGGCCTTGCACTTGGGGCAAGTGGTGGTGAGCGCCTCGGTCTCGGTGATGGGGAGCATTAGCTCTCCACGATGATGAAGGAGTGGATGTCGCCGTCGTTTCGCGCACTGAAGCTGGCGCGAAATTCCATGCCGGCGTGGATGAGGTGGTTGAACATTGGGAGACAGCGGGACTTCGCGACGCCGGCGGAGCGCTCTGCTTCGTTGATGAGGTCGCGTGGTGGGTTGAGGCACTTCGCGAGGATGTCGACGGCTTCGGCAAAGGCGCTGACGTCGTCTTTGGTGGGTGGGGTGTCAGTGGGGGGTGTGGCGAAGACTGCGGCTGGCGCAGGGTGCATCAGGAGAGAGAGAGAGCCAACGCGAAGGTCGGTAACGGTGGTGTCGGCTGGGGCGTTGACGTGGAAGGAGAGGAGGGTGCATGAGAATTGGAGTCGAGTCATGACGATGACGTCATCGCCGCTGGTGACGCGATTGCTGGGGAGGAAGACTGGAATGGAAGCGAGGCGTCGTCCTGGGGTGAGGATAGGAAACATGTCTTGGGCTCCTTGAGGGAAAAAATCCCTGTACGGCCAACCATTAACATGGTCTTTCTGGGGCAGTCAACAAAAAAAGTAGGGGGCTGTAGACCATGGCCTGTAGGCCAGGGTCTGTAGGGGGAATTGCCGAATCTACTGAGGCCGGGTGAATCTAGGGGGAGTGGAACGGACGAGCACTAGCTGTAGCGCCTCACCCGGAGGGGGGGAGTCTGGTGGGGTCGGGGTGGTGGAGCCAGCTGGCCATCCCAGCGAAGCCGCCGCCGGCGCCGCGCGGTCTGTTAGTCTCGGACTCGATGACATAACTGCCGGTGGGGCAGGGGTATTAGCTAACCAGGCGATATTCAAAGAGGAATGGGATTCTTCCTGGGCCTCTGCCGTAGCGGAGAGGCGAGCGAAACACGAGCGACGCGCGAGCGAGGCCCCCACGAGAACTACCCGAGCGTGGCACGAGGCTCGTGCCAGGGGGCTGGGGAAGCGGGTGGCGGACGTGGTGAGCCAGTGCGGGATAGGTACGTGGGCGGTGGAGTGCGGCTGTGATGACCTCACGCTCCTGCCGCGGCGCTGTGCGCGCCGCGTGGTTTGCCCGACGTGCTCTGCTCATCGGGCGCGGGTCATCAAGCGCCGGGTGCGCACGACCATCGAGAGGAAGATGAACCGCGCGCATTCGGCGTGGGCTCGTCGGGGCGGTAGCGCCGGCAAGAGCCATCCGCCCAAGCTCTACATGGTCACGCTCACGCTGCCGCACGAGGATGTGCCCGGCCGCATAGAGCAGTTGCTCGACGACGCATGGCGGAAGCTGAGACAGCACGCGTCGAAGACGCATTGGTCCCGCGACACGTTGGCTGTCCTCGAGTGGACTCCGGGCAGGGACGGTAAGGGGCATCCGCACCTTCATGTTTTGGTGGTGGCGAGCTACCTCGACTACACCGAGGTGCGGGCGAGCTGGCGTCGGGCCGCTCTTCGCGTCGGAGCGCAGGAGCCGAGGGGTCGTGGCATTGACATCGAGCCGAACAAGGGCGGACGGAAGAACGCGGCGCGCGATGCCGCGAACTACGTGGCCAAGTATCTGACGTCGAGCGACAAGGTAGGGCTCTACTCCGTCGAGGATTGGGTGAGGCTGTGCGCCTGGCAAGTGGGGCGGCGGACGCTGCGGGCGACGCGCGGATGGTGGGACTACGAGCCGGCCGCGTGTCCGTGCTGCGAGCAACGCGCGCTCTGGCGCGGGTGGAAGGGGTCGGCATGGACCAATGGAACAGAGGGCGGGCGCTCGACGGGGAGCGCGGAGCGCTGGAAGTGGGCAGTACGTCTCTACTACGACCCGCTCTCGGGCTGGTGTAGGACGTGGGTGGCGGATGATTTGTCGTCGGTGGATAGCATATACGGCACCATGTCAATGGTGGAGTCGTCGTATCCGCTTGGGGATGAGAGAATATGCGAACAGGTCGACAAGAAAGACCTTGACATGGAGAAGTATAGGGAAGATGCGTACTTGGCGAAAGTCAAGTACCTCGCGAAGATTAAGGGTGGGGGCGGATGACCGGGGGCTGTTGACCACAGGTCCGGGGCGTGACAGCCTCGGTCCGTGCCAAACACCAGCATCGCGAAGGGCTCGTGGGAAAAGCAGCGCCTGCAACTCGAGGCGTGGCTAACCGCGCGCGGAGGGAAGTGGACGGCGTGGCTAGCTCTGGCGGCTCTCGAGGGCTGGCGGCTTGTCGCAGGTCCGGCGGTGCGGGATGCCATCGAGAAAAAGCAGTCGCAACAGCTTGACTTTTCGACGGTGATACCGGTCGCGCCGAAGAAGGGCGCAAAGGCATATGGGGACGTGTGGGCGCAGCTGCAAGAGATTGCGGTGGCGCTCAAGGGGGTGGCCGTTGTCATCCCTGAGCCGTCAGAGGCGCTGTGCAAGGAAGTGCTGAACCGCTACGCGCGACGCGTGGCAAAGCCGCCGGTGAAGGTGCCGCTCCCCGGCGGCGGCAAGCCGATTCTCGGGCCGCTCGCGTGGATTGCGCTGGCGGCGGCCGTAGCAACTTACGAGGAATGAAAGGAAGAAACATGGCGACGAAAAAGAAGAGCGAAGGCGCATCGGTGGTGGTGGTGCAGCCGGCCGCCGCGCCGAAGAAGCGCGCGCCGACGAAGCGCGCGGCACCGGCGAAGAAGAAGAAGGCGGCGCGCCGCAGTGGCGGCGGCGGAAAGAAGGCCAGCGAATTCGAAACCGCGGTCAAGGGGGCTGTCGCTGGCGCGGTGCTGGTGAAGTATCTCCAATCCGACGGCGGGAAGAAGATGACGGCCGAGTCGCAGTTCTACAAGGACCATGGCATGGGGCCGTACGTCGCCGGCGCGGGGTACGCGGTGACGAAGCTGGCGCCCAAGTACCGCTCGTGGGGTCTCGTGATGATTGGTGCTGGCGCCTTCCTCTGGGGAGCGCACAAGACCAACGCGTCGAGCGAGGAAGCTGACCGCGTTCAGGTTCAGGGGCCGACGCTGAACGAGTTGGCGGAAGCCGACCTCAAGGAAGAGATGGCGGCGCGGCAAGCGGCGCAGCAGACGCGCCGCTCCGTCATCCGGCAGGGCTAGAGCTCTAGCCGGAGTGACGCTGGGGAAACCGCCAAAAAACGAACGAAGGAAGGAAAGCAAATGTCCAATCTCTATCCCATCAACGGCGACCTCTACCCGGTGAACGGCGACGACTACGACGACGATGACACCGGCTACGAGGTCATCGGCTACGAAATCGACCCGCAAACGGGTGGTCTCCTCAGCGTTCTGAAGAAGGTCGGCAAGGGCGCTTATAACGCCGCTCGCCGCGTGGTTCCCGGCGCGAGCTTCCTGCCGCGCGCCGGCGGCTCCTCGCGCCCGGCGGCGCCGCGTCCGCCGGCGCAGACGTCTGCACCGACGTCCATGGCGGTGATGGACCCGCGCACCGGCGCCAAGGTGCCGCTCTTCCCCACGCTGCCGGGCGCGAATCAGCCGGGCACTCGGCGCATCCCCATCGGTCTCCCGGCGTTCGTGTTCAACGCGACGAGCGGCACGACCATCAAGCAAACGGTGCGCGCGCAGCGCAACATCGCCCTCGAGAAAATCGTGGTGACCTACTCGCGCACGGGTACCACCGCGACCGGTCTCGTGACGATGCGCAACGTGTACATCGGCGCGGACGGGCAGTTCCCGACCCTCGATGGAGTTCCGGTCGACCTGTACGGGCCGACCGTCGACAACAACGAGGTGCAGTTCGCTCCGCTCGTCGTCGGGCAGGACCTGACGGTGGAGCTGGGTATCTCCGCTGCGCCCACGGGCACGGACAACGTGGTGGTCGCCGTGGCTCTTCAGGGTCTGGCCTTCCAGGGCTAGCCATGATTGGGTTCCCTGTCGACTACCGCAGGGACCAGCCCGAGTTCGTCGCGAAAAAGCTGACCGCGATTCTCCAAGGCTTGGTTGCCCTCAATCTGGTGGAGATGGAGCGGCAGCGCTTCGCTCCACTGCTTGACAGTGGAATCGTCTATCGGAGAGAGCCGCGATGGTCGGAGATGTGGCGCAGCGCGAGCATCGTGTATGCGCAAGGCTTCGGCGATTGCGAGGACCTCTCCGCTATCCTCGCCGCACAGTGGATTCGCGAGGGTCTGCCCGCGCAAGCCATCGTGCGTGAGGCGCGCGGCGTTCCCGGCTTTCACGCCGTGGTGATGCTGCGTGGGGTCGAGTACGACCCGTCGGCGATTCTGATTCGGAAAGAGAGGAGACGCTCGTGATTGATATCAACGGCGAAAAGGTGAAGGTCACTGTCCCGGCGGCGAAGGGGGTGGCTCAAACCGTACTCGAGGGTACGGCGGAGGAAGTGGCGAAGAAGGCCGCAAAGCTTCTGCAGTCGCCGACGGTGATGGCGATTGTTGCCGTCAATCCCCAGGTGGCGATTGCGCTCCGAGCAGCGCGGGCGCTGGCCGGTACCGCGGTTGGGCGAAAGCTAATCGCGTCAGCGAAAAAATCCATTGTCAAGGGAGCTAAGAAGCTCTTTGGCATGTTCTGAAAGGAAATGGAAATGCAACCCAAAATGTACAGAATCGAGCGAGTGGACCGCAACGGCGCCAATCCGCCGGAGCCTGCATTCGGCGCCGGCGTGCTGGCCGGGCGCTACGAGATGCCCGTGCTGGACATGCGCACGGATGGTGCTCCGCGCTGGTGGACCGTCCGCCTGGCGCCGGCGTCCGACGCCTTCGAGGGCACGGAGACGCAGGGGACGCAGAACCCGCAGTTCTCGGGGCGAGCGCTGGCGCGAATCACCGCCGGCATGGACGGCACGGCGGCGCCCATCTACTGCCAGTGGCCGGTGGCCGGCGGTGCGGTTTTCAACGTCTGGGCTTCCAACGTGAACATCACCGCGCTTCCTCTGCAGTCCGCGGTGATTGCCAACATCGGAGACAGGGGGCCGCGCTTCATCGCCTCCGTCGTCGAGGGGCAAGCGCAGCGCAGCGATAGCCTGTGGTTCTGGTACGCCAATGTGACGGCACCGGAAGGCGACGACACCATCAGAGGGCTGCTGGTCCCGCCGTATGCGAGGCGGTGCCGCATCTCCGGCGAGGCGTCGTCGCCGGGCGGGCTCGTACAGGTGGATACGCTCTCGCAGGGAATCGCCGGGACTACTGTGACGCGAGAGGGAACGTTCTCGCTCGGAAGCGGGACGCTGGCGGACCCGGGATTCCCCCACGAGTTCGAGCTGCATCCTCTGGCGTCTCAGCTGGTGATTTCGGTCCCCGCGGCGCCGGGTGCGCTGCTACAGGTCGGGTTCGAGGTGCGGCCGTGAAGAGCGGTGATGCGGCGCCGGCGCTCGCTCTGCTGGCGCTGGCCACGCTCGGCGGGAAGAAGCGCGCGCCGGCGAAGGGGGCAGTGGTGCCGCCCGGTGACACGTTCGCTCAGACCGCGACGCAATGGCCGATGCCGACGATGCTCGTGCGGAAGGGAGACATCGCCGACGACGCGAAGCCGATGATTGGGCGATTCTCCCCGGTCGTGTCGGATGGATTCCGCAAGTCGAGGGCGGACCATCAAGGCGTCGACATCATGTACAAGCGCGAGATGGCGCGCTCTGCGGCACTGCCGGGGGCGGCGTTGCAGTGGCTCAAGAGCCATGACGCCATCATCGACTGGGCAACGCGCTACTCGGTGAAAACGTGGGATGCGAAGCGGTGGCCGAAGGAGCCGGAGGGAACCGAGTGGTTCTTCTGTCCGAAGACGACTCCGGTTAAGCCCTTTGCGTCGGGGCGCCTGTGGAACGCGTCGTGGTCGCCGCGGGGCTTTCAGGTGGTCATCGACCACGGAGAGTTCGTGTCGTACTATCAACATCTCAGCAAGCTCAATGTGCCGCTGGCGCAGGGGGGGAAGCTGACCGAAGACACTGCGTCGGGGAAGAAAGGCGACACCTTCATGGTGTCGCTGTCGACGTTCCTTGGGCGCACCGGAGCGGACCCGACGGGCGGAGCAAAGACGCCCGTCCATCTGCACTTCGAGCTGTGGAAGTACGTGCGAGGTGTGGGGGAGGGGCAGCAGGTGCGCGCCTATCTCGACCCTGAGGTGGCGCTGCAATCTGCATCTCAGTGGTTCGTTGACGTCGCCGAGCTGTAGGGCGTACTCTCGTCCGCACCATGGACGAGAAAAAAAAGCGAGATGTTGTTGAAACAATCCTGCGCCACAAGAGACCGGCCGTGGCGCGTGTCGATGTCGAGCTAGCTGGCGGCGCAGAGGAGTCGCTGCGCATGCCGACGGGCCGATACCGGGCGCGGCAGCTCGTAGACACGATGTCTGCGCTCGGGGAGGTGGTAGGGCTGCGCCTCAAGGACAAGGACGGTGCGGTGATTCACGCGATGCGCTGGGAGCGGGCGGAAGCGCCGGAGCTCGTTTCGGCGCCGCCGCCGGCGGCGGCCGATGCCACGGCGCAAGTGGGGATGTCCATGCTCGGTCTCCTGGCTCAGGTCTACCGTGACGCATTCAAGCATGCCGAGGCGATGTTCGTTCAGGCGCAAGAGAGCAACGTCCGTGCGATGCAAGTGATGTCGTCGTCGGTGGAAGAGTCGAGCAAGATGTGGGTGGCGGCGCGCGACCGCGAGCGCGAGGTGTCCGCGCAAGAGGTGGAGCTTGCGCGCCAAGCGGCTGAGGCGCTGTCGGGGCAGGGAGGGTCGACGGCGGAGCTGCTGACGCTGCTTCCTCAGCTGATGCCGATGCTGCCGATGCTGCGCCAGATGATTACGGGCGCGCCGATGCAGGCGCCGCCGGCGCCGCCGCGATGAGGTCGAGGCCGGGCGACCGGCCGTCTCAGGCTGAGAAGCTGGCTTGGGTGCGC
>JASGCG010000038.1 GCA_030054235.1 Bacteroidia bacterium | reverse complement strand
ATCGCGGAGTTCGACCTCGAAGGTCACTTCGCCCACGAAGTACACGTCGTCGGGCTGGTAGATGCTGGGCGCTTCGCCGATGCGGGCCTCTTCGAGGACCTTGATCGACTCGGCTTCGGCGCCGGTGGCCGTGCCACCGGTCTTGCGACGGCTCTTGCTGGCCGCATCAGAACCACTCGACCAGTCGGCACCGCCAGAACCACCAGTGGAGCCGTCGCCGGCACCATCGCCGGCGCCTTCGCCGCCGCCGCTCAGGCCGAGGCCCTGACCCATGCCGGGCATTTGTCCACCACCTGCGGGCGGCTTGCGACGGCCCTGCATGCCCTTGTTGCCTTGGCCTTGGCTCGCGGTCGACCCGGCATCGCCGCTCGCCGGAGCGCCGAAGTCCGAACCGCCGCCGGCTGCACCGCCCGCAGGAGCATCAGGCTTCTGACGCGCGCCCTTGCCGAACTCGATCTCGGTCCAGTCATCGGGGATCTTGATGCTGTCGGCCACGATCACGTAAGGAAACCCGTCGCCGCGATCAGCATTGGCGCGGAGCCATCCGGCAACGCTCTTCTCCTTGTTGAGGAAAACGCCAGGATCCGAATGGGAGAGGCTGACCTTCATGGTGACACGGATGCGGCGCTTGCCGTCGGCCCCGGGTGCCACATAGGTGCTGCCCAACTCATCGAGGTTGACCAGTCGGCGCTCCGCCACTGGAATGGCCTTGATGTCCTCGAGGCTGCCGCCAAGCAGCGCCGGCTGCGGGTTGGCCGCCGCAAGCGCGGTGTAGACATCGTTGACCAGATGCGGCCAGACGTTGCGGTAGTCGACGAGCGACAGCATGTTCTGCGCGGCACCACCGTTGGCGCCGGCGCCGGACAGCTCGTCGTACTGGGCCTTGAACGCCTTCCCTTGGCTGATGGTCGATTCCACCGAGGCCGGCGGCGAGCTGCCGAGGCCGCTGCGGCCGGTTATGGGACGGATAAACAGCATGGCGCTGGCCACGAGCCCCAGGCCCGCGGCAACGGCGAACCACTTGCCCTTCGCCATCCAGGCCCGCTCGCGGCGAACGGCCATCGGGACGAGGTTGACGTTGATCGCGCCAAGCCCAACTCCTTGCAGGGCAAGGCCATACGCGACCACGAGCCCCATGGCGTTGGCAGCGAACTCGGCGGCTTGATCGCCATCGAGCTGGATGCGCTTGAACTCGTCCAGGCGCTCGACCTCGACGCCGATCTGCTGCGTGATGAACTTCCTGAGTCCGGGAATCTTGAGCGTGGAGCCCGTGCCCAGGATCTTCTCGACCGACGCGCCCGGGTGGGTGCTCTCGTAATAGTCCTTCGACTTGCGGATTTCGCTGATCAGGCTGTCGAAGGTGTCCTTCATGCGCTGCATGACCTGCTTCGCATGCTTGCTGGCTGCGCCCTCGAGCTTGAGCTTCTCGGCCTTCTTGTACGGAATGTCGAAGCCGCCGGAGATTGCCTCCGTGAAGGAATGGCCGCCAAGCGGGAAGCTGCGCATCCAGCCGATGCCGCGCTCGGCCACGACGATGTCGGTGGCGTTGGTGCCGACGTCGACGACCATGACCGGACCACTCGACAGGTCGAGGTTCAAGTCATAGGAGACGGCGTTGAAGACGGCGTTGGGCGCGATCGTGATGACGTCGGGATTCAGGCCGCACTCGCGGTAGAGCGTGAGCAGCTCGCCGATGCGGTCCTTGGTGATGGCGAAGATGCCGACATCGACCTCGATGTTGTCTTCGCTCTTGAAGGCCTGGTAGTCCCATTCCACCTGGTCGATCGGGAAGGGAATCTGCTGCTTCGACTCGAAATCAATGAGTTTTGCAAGGTTCTTGAGGTTCCCCCCCACCGGCAGCTTGGCGAAGCGCGCGAACGCGTCGCGCCCGGCCACGCTCACCACCACGCGGTCGGACTTGAGCTTCTCGCCGTTGGCTGCAAGGAATTGACCAAGCGTGAACCGAACCATGGCGGCCGGGTCGACGTCGGGGGCGGAGAGCACCTGCTGGTGCGGGATGACCGTGAAATCGGTGACGACGACCGAATCGCCCTCGCGGACGAGCCGGATGGCCTTCAGGGCCGATGCGCCGATCTCAATGCCCCAAGCGGACTTGGCAGTTGCCATTCGTGGTGGTGCTCCTCTGCGCCAGGGTGAGCCAATCTGAGCCCGGAACGCCAGCACGGCGCCGGGAGGGTGGGACATCGATCGTACAGCGAGACGGGCGCGGCGTCCGCCAACAAGTCGATACGGGGCGGTGGTCATGGCGGTTTCGAGGTTCACCCGCTTCCGTCAGGAACGGTCGCCTGTAGCATCGTCCCTCCGGTGTCCAGCGAGGACCCGGATCGCCCACCACAGCCCTGCTCACCATGTCCGACGACCACACGCCGTCCACGCCCTCCCCCGCTCCCTCCACCAGCCGCCTCGACGCGGGGCTCGAGGCCGAGATCGCCGAGGCGCTCGGCGGCAAGAGCGTGGACGAACTGATGTCGGCGCCCAGCCGCGGCGCTGCTCCCAAGTCAGGCGGCCGGCAGATGCGGACCGGGCGCGTCGTGCAGGTCCACGGCCAGGACGTCTTCGTGGAATTCGGGCCCAAGAGCCAGGGCGTCTGCCCGATCGCGCACTTCGAGGATCCGCCGGCACTCGGCGAGAGCTTCGACTTCGTCGTCGAGCGGCTCGACCCCTTCGAGAACATGCTGATCCTGGCCCGGCCCGGTCAGGTCACCAAGGCGGCGTTCGGCGACGTCGAGGTCGGCCAGCTGGTCGAAGCCCGCTGCACGGGCATGAACCGCGGCGGACTCGAGATGGAGTTCGCGCACCACAAGGCGTTCATGCCGGCAGCGCACGTGGACCTGCGCCACATCGAGGACATCTCGGTGTTCATCGGGCAGAAGTTCGCCTGCGAGATCATCGAGCTCAAGAAGGAGAAGGGCCGCATGGTCCTCTCGCGCCGCAAGGTGCTCGAGCGCGACAAGGCTGAGAAGCGCGAGCAGCTCATGGCGGTGCTTGAAGTGGGCCAGCAGCGCTCAGCCACCATCGTGAGCGTGCAGCCCTACGGCGCGTTCGCCGACCTCGGCGGCGCCGACGGCCTGATCCCGATTTCCGAGCTCGCCCACGAGCGCCTGCGCCACGCGAAGGACGCGGTGAAGGAAGGCGATGTCGTCGAGATCAAGGTCATTCGCGTCGAGCGCCAAGGCAAGGACACGAAGATCACCCTGAGCCGCAAGGCCGTGATGGCGGACCCCGTCGCGACTGCGATGAAGGACCTTCAGGAAGGCGCGACGGTGACCGGTCGCGTGACCAACCTGACCGAGTTCGGCGCGTTCGTCGAGCTGGCTCCGGGCGTCGAAGGCCTGGTGCACATCAGCGAGATCACGCACGATCGCCTGCCCAACCCCGTGGCCACGCTGCGCAAGGACGAAGTCGTCACCGTCAAGATCCTCTCGATCGACGAGAAGAAGAAGCGCATCGCGCTCTCGATCAAGGCGCTGAAGGATGCCCCCGCCCGACCCGAGCGCGAAGACCGCGGCGGCGGTGGCGGCGGCCGTGGCGGCCGGGGTCGCGACCGCGAGGAACCGATGGTCGAGCGTGCAGCCGACCCCGCGATGCAGAAGTTGCTGTCGAAGTTCGGCGGCGGCTCGCTCAAGGGCGGCCTGGGCTCGGTGCCCGGCGACACCAAGGCCGGCAACAAGATTCCGAAGTGACGGCGCGCGAGCGCGCAGGCTTGCTCAGGGTCGCCGGCGTCGCCCAAGCTGCGCTCGAGGCTGCTCAGCAGACGGTCAGGGGCGCTCGAGGATGTCGGCTGGGTGCTGGCCTTCGCTGGCCTGGCGCTGGAAGAGCCACGCGCGGGTGGATGCGGCGATGGACGTGCTGATCGCGGCAGCGCCGATGAGCGCCGACGCGATCGTGCGCCAGAAGCCCAAGAGCCAGGCTTGAGCAGCATCGATCGTGCCCAGTCCGACGGTGGCTGCGTCGCGCCAAGGCTCGAACGGCACCATGCGACCGACCGAGCGGATCGCCTGGCCATCATCGACGGCGGTCCATGCGCTCACCGCGGCATCAAAGCCGCAAGAGACGACGACATCCGTCGCCGCCACCGCCAGCACGACGGCGACCAGACCGAGCGCCAGATGCAGGACTGCATGGATGGGCCGCGACAGGACTGATGCCAGCGCGCGCTGCGGGGCTTCGACGGCATCAGCGGCATCGCACGCCACGGCCGGGATCACGAAGGGCAGCGCAACGGTGACGGAGGCCCCGATCACGATCGCGAGGATGCCAAGGAGAAGCGAGGCTCCGAAGAACAGCGCTCCGACGAGGCCGGCCACTGGAACCAGTCCGAGCAGCGCCGGCAGTGCAGCCACGGCGATGCATGCACCCATCCCCAGCAGCGGAACGAGGATCGCGCCGACGGCGCTCGGACGGACCGCAGCGCCCCAGGCGCGCGCCTGGGCCAAGGTCGGTGCCGGCGCTTCCGAGAGATCGAGCGCATTCATGCGGGCCAGCACCACACCGATGGAAGCCATGCCGAGCGTGAAGAGCAGCACGAGATAGCCGGCAAAGCCCCACGAGATCGCGATCGCTTCGCGTGGGAGGTCCCACACGAGCGAGCCCACGCGTTCTGGGAGCGCCGACCACTTGAGCGTGACGGCATCACCGACCAGGGCGAGCAGCCGGGCGCGCAGCGCAAAGGCCCATGATTCAAAGGCTCCGCGAGGCCGGACGGCGGCGATGGCACGGACCGCGGCTTCAGCACGGTCGCGGGCTTCGGCATCGCTCGATGCGTCGATCGATGACGAGATCAGCGCGGTGAGTTCACCGGGGCTCGCGCCGGCGACCTCGGCATCGGGCACCACGCTCAGCGCGGCGGCTTCCATGATGCGACGGGCTTCGTCGAGCGTGGCGGGTTCGAGCGTGCCGAACGAGATGCCGCGCGGCGAGACGTTCGGCGTGGTGGCAAGGTCCCACAGCGCACCGCCCGTCATCCAGAGCGCAAGCAGCACCAACGCGACACAAACGCGTGGCGGACGGAGCCCTGCCGCTGCGGCACCCACGATCCGCTGCGCAGGAAAGACTGATCGGAACGAGACGCCATCGATCTGCACGTGCTGCGTCGGCATGGGTTGGAGGATAGTGCTCGCGACCCCACCGCTGCGCGGGGCGAGCGATCCGGAGGCGACCGGGCCCGAGTACGACGACGGCGTGACGGCGGCGTGATCGCGTTGCGACGGCAGTGCGACGGCGGTGTGACGACGGTGCGACGGCGGCGTGACGGCAGTGCGACGACAGCGCTACCGTTCACGCATGACCCCACACGACTGGATCCGAATGCTTGTGGGCGTCGCCTCGCGCACGGATCTGTCCCCCCTTCCGCCGGGCATGGACGATGGCGTGCGTCGCAACGATGTCGATTCGATCGCCTGGCGGCGATGGAACGATGCCGGGCAACTGCCATGGGATGCGATCAAGCCGTCGGGTGCGCTGCTCGAGCAAGGCCCTTTCAGGACGATCGAGGTCTGGACCGAGACCGAGCTCACCATGCTGCATCTTCTGGAACGCGGCATGGACAGCCCCGCCCGAACGCAGGTCGCGGCGCGACTGGCCGACTGCATCGAGTGGCACCTCGAACACACCCAGCCCGACAACGCCACCAACAGGCCGTGGGCGATGCACGCCTTCGTGCTGCATGGCAGCCCCGAAGCCGCGCTCTACGCACAGACGCTCCTGCACAATGCCCAGGCCGGCGGCGCCATGGGCGACCCGCTCGTGCAGTGGATCCTGGCGGACGCCCACGCCCGGCTCTGTGCACGCGTGTGAGTTCGGAACGGACGCCCGCGCGGGGCGTTCTTGCGAACGCGCGGCTACGCTTGCCGCCATGAGCATGCAGGTGGATACGGTGCTGGATCGGCTGCGCGCAGACGAAGCAGGAATGCTGCAGCGGCTGAAGGACTTCCTCGCGTTCGAGAGCATCTCGACCGACCCTGCGTATGCGCCACGGGTGCGCGCGTGCGCGCAGTGGTTGCTGGAGGACCTTCGCAAGATGGGCTTCAACGGTGCGCTGCACGAGACCGCCGGCCACCCGATGGTCGTCGCCTCGCATGATGGCCCGCCGGGCTATGACGGTCCGCGCGTCCTCTTCTACGGCCACTACGACGTGCAGCCGGTCGATCCGATCGAACTCTGGGAATCGCCGCCGTTCGCTGCCGTCGTCGTGGATGGACCGCGCGGCAAGCGGATCGTGGCGCGTGGCGCCGTGGACGACAAGGGACAGGTCGCGAGCTTCGTCGAGGCCTGCCGCGCATGGCACGCCACGCACGGCACCCTGCCCTGCGCCGTGACGATGTTCATCGAGGGCGAGGAGGAATCCGGCAGCGCGAACCTCGATCCCTTCATCAAGGCGAACAAGGACCTGCTCAAGGCCGATGTGTGCGTGGTCAGCGACACGGGCATGTGGGACGTGGACACGCCCGCGATCACCACCATGCTGCGCGGGCTCGTGTACGTGGACATCACCGTGCGCGGTCCGAGCCGCGACCTGCACTCGGGGCTGTATGGCGGTGCCGTGCCCAACCCCATCAACGTGCTGGCCTCGATCGTGGCACAGCTGCACGACGGCGACCGCCGCGTGCAGATCCCGGGCTTCTACGACGATGTGCACGAACTGCCCGCACGCGTGGCGGCGATGTGGAAGGACCTGCCGTGGGATGACGGCGAATTCCTCGGCGAGATCGGCCTGGCCAAGGGCTTCGGCGAGTCGGGGCGCAGCACGCTGGAGCGCACGTGGAGCCGACCGACCTGCGATTGCAACGGCATCGTGGGTGGATACACCGGTGCCGGCGCCAAGACCGTGATCGCCTCGCAGGCGAGCGTGAAGCTCAGCTGCAGGCTCGTCGCGGGACAGGATCCGAAGAAGATCCTCGCGGGCATCGAACGGTTCTTCCGCGAACGGCTGCCAGCCGGTTGCACGATGGAGCTGCACGAGCACGGCTGCAACCCCGCGATCATGGTGCGCGACGACAGCCCGTACATGAAGGCGGCCGAAACCGGCCTGCGACGCGCGTACGGCAAGGCGCCGTACCTCATCGGTTCTGGCGGCAGCATTCCGGCAGTGGGCACGATCCAGCGCGAGCTGGGCATCGATGCGCTGCTCGTGGGTTTCGGGCTCGATGACGACCGCGTGCACTCGCCCAACGAGAAGTTCGAGGTGAAGTGCTTCATGAACGGAGCCATGAGCCATGCCGCGATGCTGGCCGAGTTCGGTGCGCTGCGCCGCTAGTGCGATCGCTGCGGCGGCGGTGGCCGCCACGGCGTCCGGGGACCTCGTGCTCGAGCGCGCGGGGTTCGCGGATGTCGTGCGCTACGGCGGCATCGTGCCGCTGCAGATCCAGGCATCGCTGCCCGCCGGCGACGGCCGCGAGGGCGTGGATGCCGAAGTGGTGGTGGAAGTCCCCAACGTCGATGGCGACATCGCCGAATACTCGACGCGCAGCGTGCTCTCGTCGGGAGCCACGTCGATGTGGATCTACCCATCGATCGCGAATGGCGTCTCAGGCAAGCCCATCGTGCTGGCGAGCTACGAGCGCAACGATGGCCGGCGCGGACGGCTGCTCGAACGCCTGCAGGTGGCCGTGGACCAGCCGGTCCGGGGCGCGAGGCAGGTCGATCTTGCCGTGGACATCGTGGGCGTGGTCGCGGGCGGTCACTGCGGCATGGCGGCGTGGGATCCGGGACAGCAGTCGCCCTGCCTCGGCGGCTACGTGACCGTGGGCGAGGTCCGCGACACGACGCAGCTTCCCGATCGCGTCGAGGGATGGTCCGGCTTCAAGGCCGTGGTCTGGGCGGGCGCGCCGCTCAACGCGCTGCTTGCGGCGCAGGACAAGGCGCTGCGTGCGTGGGTGGAGGGCGGCGGTCGGCTGATCCTGCAGGTCTCTGCGGCGGCCGATGGCTTTTCGCTCGATGGACCGCAGCCGGAGTGGATCGCGACTGCGCTGAAGGGACTGACGTGGACGCGCACGGAGGACGTGAAGGCGAGCGCGCTCGCACCAGTCATCTCGTCGCAGCGCCTTGAGCTGCGCAAGGATGGCACGCAGCCGGTGACGACCTTCAGCGAGTGCAAGGCCCCGTGGGTCGAGCTCGCGGCGATGCCGGTGCCACGTGCTTGGAACGGCGTGCCTGAACCACGGCGCGACACGCTCGATGGCGCGTGCCTCGTCGTGGAGCGACCGCTCGGCGCGGGGACGCTGGTGATCAGCGGGCTCGATGCCGATGCCCTGAATCGACGCCGCTACGTGGACAGCGACCTGCCGGAAGCGGACGTCTGGTGGAACCGCATCATGGGCCGCCGCGGCGACACGCCGCCGCGCGCGCGGCTGCGCGAGTGGAAGAACGTGCAGCCTTCACCGATCGAACTGAATCCTCGACGCATCGTGATCGGCGGCAGCGAGTTCTTCAACGCAATGATCGGCATGCGCTCGACGGCGTCGAACCTGACGTCGATCTCGATCCTGCTCTTCGCGGCGTACTGGCTGCTCGCCGGGCCGGTCTCGTTCTACGTGCTCCGGCACCGCAAGCAGGAACGATGGAGCTGGCTCGCGTTCGTGGTGATCGCTTGTGCCTTCGGTGCCGTGGCGTGGCTCGCGGGTGCGGTGCTGCGGCAGGCCGATGCGCGCGCGCAGCACCTGACGGTCCTCGATGCCGTGGTGACGCCCGACGCCCTCCCGGGAACGCAGCCGGCGATCCACGCGCACACGTGGGCCAGTGCATTCCTGCCGACCTACGGGACTGCCGAGGTCTCCCTGCCTGGTGGCCAGGGCGTGCTGCGCCCCTTCTCACCCGTCGGCGATGATGGCGAGTTCCCCGATGCCACCCGATACACCGTGCAGGCATCGCGCTCAGGCGCACTCACGCTTCCCGCGCGCGCCACGGCCACGATGGTGACGGGTTCGTGGAGCGGCGACCTGCCGTCGGCGTGGCGCAGCTTGCCCGCCGTGAGCGGACCGCCGCTGCAGCAGACCGCCAACTCCACGCGCACGGCCGATGCCGCGCCGGCGAGCTACCTGACCGGCAAGATCAAGCATGACCTTCCCGCCTCGCTCACCGACGTGCTGGTGCTGCATGTCACGCCGTTCCGGCCCGCACCGCCTCGCTTCAACGAGCGCGCGACGGCCGCGACCAAGGCCGTGCCCGTGGCGCCAAGCGACGCGATGCCCAGCATGGTGCTCGCTGCGCGGCTGGCAGCACCCTGGGCCCCGGGGACTGAGCTCGAACTGGCGAACGTGCTCTATCCGCCCGTCCA
>JASGCG010000426.1 GCA_030054235.1 Bacteroidia bacterium | reverse complement strand
GCCCACGACTCGCCGGTGGCTTCATCAAGCATGCGTGCGGTCATGGCCAACATGCCGTTGCGCAGTGCATCGCGTTCGATGCCGATCGAGACCACCTGCGAACCGGCGGGCGCCTGAGCATCGATGTCCACGCCGGGCGTGCTGGTGCCGGCCAGCGGGCTGGCCACGCCATCGAGACCCGTCACTTGGAACAGGAGGTCATCGCCCGCTGCTCGTGCCTTGAACACGGCTTGGACGTTGGTCGAACCAAGCCCGTTGATCGCGACGAACGTGGCCGAGCGCCAACGTGGCGGTTCCTGCTCTCCGCCTTCATCGCCGCTGCCGCTCTCCGGCGGACTTCCGGAGAAGTTCCAGTACATCATGTCATCGATCCCGGCTCCGGTCTTGGCCAGGGTGTGCACCTCGCCGGTCTGGGTGTCGGCCACGAAGAAACCCTGATGCACAGGGACATCGACCATGAATCCCTCGGGATAGTGCTCGGTGCAGTACAGCAGGATGTCTTCCTGCCCGTCCGTCGGGCACTGCAGTGTGATCGATCTGGTTTCAGTGCCCCATGCGGCCCAGAATCCGACCCATCGGCCATCGAAGGAGAGCGCTTCGCCCATGCGATTGAACACCGTGCCTGCTGACTCGCCTGGGACCTGGTCGCCAAGCAGAGCGACCGGCGTGAGCGGCGGGTCTGGCATCAGTGCAGCCAAGTAGATGCCGCCCATCGTGGGCGACTCCTCGTTGTCGAGTCCAAGGAAGACGGCATGACCGAATGCTGCACTCGGTGGCGCCGTGCTGCCGAACGGCACCTTGTTCAAGCCTGCCTGTCCAGGGATCGGCATGAGTGAATCGGCAATGCGAACCACCGGAGTCGCGCCATCCGCGGCCGTCAGGCTGCGGTAGTACACCCCAGTGCGGCCCGTCGCTGCGGCGACGTCGGTCCAGTTGCCCTTGAAAACCACGAACTCCGCGTCGCAGGGCGAGGCTGCGCCCGGAAACTGGTCGAAGCGGGTGCCAGCGGCCGTGCCGGGAACTTGCCACCAAGGGAAGACCAGTTCGCCGGTCGTTGCTTCGCGCACGTTGCCGAGGAGGCAGGCGCCCGTGTTCAGCGCGCCATCGACGGTTGCGTAGACGCCTGCGGTCCCAACGCGGCTCTCGGAGCCATCAGGCAGCAGGTACGTCCACGTGGGCTGGGTCTGCGCGCGGGTTGCGATCATGCGCGAGCCGACATCGATGCGCGGGAACGACGGGAACTCATTGAAGGCCGCCAAACCGGATCCGCCACCCCCGGCGGGCGTGTTGTTGGGTTGGGGCACCTCGGCACCGACGGCAGCGACCACCGCGATTGGTGCGTTGGGAATACCCATGTCGCGGGTGTAGATGCCGCGTACGGGTTGGCTCGGTCCCTTGCTGCGCGCCCGGAAGACCACCAGGCCTGACGGATCGATCGACGGCTGGTTGTAGCTGTTGAAGAGCTTCGTCGAATTGGGCATCAACTGGCCGTTGTTGACGACGGTCGTCCACGACGTGCCGGCACCGGCGTGTGCAAATGACGAGATGCCCAGCAACGTTGCTGCGGCGAGGAATCGATGGCGTGCGTGCTCCATGTCGGACTCTCCTGGTTGGCCGGGCGGATCCGCGACGGGCGGATTCGTCAGGCATGCGCGGCGTTGTAGGCGGCGCACTGGAGTGCTTCAATCCAAAACAGAACAAAGGGTGGAACAAAAAAGAGTGGCAGAAGGACGCAGCGTCATCGCTGGCGAATCAATGAATCAATCATTTCAATCCGCAGTTAGTGAGTGAACGATTGCAACGCGCGCCGCACGATGAGCTTGCGTGAAGCCAAGAGCTCTGTGGCGTTGATTCAAGACGATGCTGCGAGCGAATGAAGATGCGGAATCTCCGAACATCATTCGTCGACCGCTCGTTCGAGCGGTGATCGTTGGTTTCGGGTCCTGCCGCGACCTCAACGGCGACGGCGTCGTCAATGGTGCCGACCTCGGCCTCTTGCTCGAG
>JASGCG010000425.1 GCA_030054235.1 Bacteroidia bacterium | reverse complement strand
AGTAGTGCAGGCAACGCAAGCCTCGGCAGTCCCGGGCGGGAATGAACCTTGGCGTCCCAAGTCCCTGAGCCGCCGCGGCTTGGCTTGGCTTGCGTGACCAATGAACATTGACGAGTGACCCCGCATCGCGGGGTTTTTCTTTCCCGGGCCTGTCAGTTTGGGCTGTGAAGCGGCTGTAGTTGTAGAGCCGCTGTTGTTCCGCCGGCGCGTGGTGTGCAGGCGGTAGCCCCTGTCAGTTCCGGGGTGGCTTTGACTTCATTGTTGCAGGTGGACCACCGACGCACGGACGCGTCGTCCCATCGGCTGTTGCCTCGTTCCTCAAACCAGTTCAAGGAAGAATGATCAATGGACATCTCCACGCACCCGCTTCTCTCCCACCTCTCGGCCCCCTGCCTCGCGTCGCGCATGCTTGCGCTGAATACGCTGTTCACGGACTGCGCCAGCCAACTGGAGCGTCTGGTGGCGTCTGTCGGGCGGAACCACGTGAGCCTTGGCGACCTGTACCTCAAGGTGCAAACCCGTGTTCTTCACGCTTCGCTCCCGTGGGCCGCTGCCGCGCCGGAACGCATGGTGGCGTGGTTCAGCATCTGCATCCGTAATCTGCGCCGCGACCGCGCGCGCAAGGAACGCTCGGTGCGTCGCGCGGAGCGGCGGCGTGTCCTCGACGAGCGCCCGGCGCAGCCGCGGGGCGATCTTGACGCGGCCATCGACCTGGAGGAGGCGGTTCGCATGCTCGATCGCATCGATGCCCGACTGCGCAAGGACCAGGATCGTGCTGCCCTGAACCGCCTGATGCGCCTTCGCCAGGCGCTGGCCGAGGGTGAACTCGAGGCGTGCTCCCTGCGCGGTGCGGCGACCGTCCTCGCATGTTCACACACCTCGGCCCGCCGGTTCCTCAACGCGATGGCAGCCTACGGGGCTCCTGTGTGCGCTCCCCGTCGCCGGCGCACGGCTGGCTGAACGCAAGCCGTTCCAGTCTGCACATCACGATCGTCAGTTCCATGCGCCGCAAGGACGCGGCGCGCACCGTCCGATTCAGTCTTCCCCCATAGTCCAAGGATGGAGAAACACGATGTCCGAACACCACCTCAGTGGTTCGGCGGGCGATTTGCCCGCCCTGTGCATGGTCCGCCATGAGTGGCTTGATGCCGATGGCAACGACTGGTCTCAGGAGATCTGGGCCTGGGACGGCCTCTTCTGGTGCCTTGGCCCCGACAGAACGCTGACTCAGCCCAGCCGGAGCCTGCGCGAGGCCATGGCGCAGCGGTTCGTGGGCGAACTGTCCGACGACGACAGCCATGACATCCGCTTCTGGGATGTGCCGGAGGAGCTGGCCACCCGAATGCTCGAGCAGGTGCAGGCTCGTGCCATCCAGAACGGAACGCTCAGCGGAGAGCGCACCGTCGAGTTCGTGTTCAACGGTCGCTTGGCACGCTGGTGCACGGATGGTCGGATCCGCCCTTCAGCGGCGGCATGAGCTGGGCGATCCGCTCCGAACCGATTCGCCGGAGCTCCCCCGGGTTGCGTTCAACGGCCTGAGGGACTCCGTGCAACCAGATGCCGCTCCACGCCACCAGCCGACGCTGCAGTTCCAGCTCCAGCTCCAGCGTTGGTTGGTGGCGGTGGATCATGCCGACTGACAGCGTGTCGGCCAGCGTGGTCACCCACATTGCCGGCACGCGCGGCTCACCTGTCTGCAGTCGTTGAAGTGTGCCGCCGGTGTAGCCAATGGCCGCGGTGGAACACGACGGGTGGATCGGCGACTGTGATGGGCGGCGCGCATCATTGGGCGCAGACAGCACCATCACGCCTTCATCGAGCCGTGCCATGAAGGTCCATTGATCCTCGGCCGGGACGCGAAGGATGCTGGATCGCATGGACCGCGTCCGCACGGTCGGTTGGTTGCTGTCGAGCAACATCACCGTCGTCGGTGATTCGCGAGGCGATGGCGCGCGGACTTCCACGCCCTTGGTGGGGTGGATCCGGATGAAAAGCCCCGGCGCGGCGGC
>JASGCG010000037.1 GCA_030054235.1 Bacteroidia bacterium | reverse complement strand
GGTCAGCGTGCACAGGTCGCCGGTCCGGGCCTCGATCCATGAGAGTTCACCCATGGTGAGCAGGTCCATGCCGCCGGAGAACGCACCGCGCTCCCGACGAGCTCCTTTCGCGATGCCACGGACGATGCCAGCGGTCCGGCAGAACATGCCCACGGTCTGGCTTGTGTCACTGAAGTCCCAGTGACGGATGCAGATGGCCAGGTCGTGGTGCGTGGCCATGTGGCTCACGCCGGTGACGACACCGCCACGCGGTTGCGTCCGCCCTGCTTTGCCTGGTAGAGCGCCGTGTCTGCAGCCTTGAGCATCGTTTCGGCGGTCTCCCGGCCTGGGCCGAACTCCGAGACACCGAAACTCGCGGTGACCACGAGGCCGGGATGATCGTTCCAGGTGATGTGCTCGAGTTGCTCGCGATAGCGGTTGGCGACTTCCTCGGCCTCGACCGCCGTCGTCGACGGCAGGAGCACGCAGAACTCCTCGCCACCGTAGCGGCACGCCACGTCGGAGCTTCGTCCGCTTGACAGGATCTGGGCGAAGCGCTCGATCACGAGGTCACCGAACGGGTGGCCGAAGTGGTCGTTGTGATGCTTGAACCGGTCGATGTCGCAAAGGATCATCGAGAGCGGCTGGCCGTGGCGCCGGGCCTCGTCCACCTCGGCCGCAAGGCGCTGGTTCATGTAGGCGCGGTTCCAGAGGCCAGTCAGCCCATCGATCTGGGCCTTCTGGGCCAGCATCTTCATGAGTCGCTGCGAACGGATGGCGGTCCGGACGCGGGCCTTGAGTTCCACAACCTCGAAGGGCTTGCTCACGAAATCGACGGCACCCTGGTCGAGCGCGCGGACCTTGTCCATCGCCTCCTCGGTGCCACTGATGAAGATCACCGCAATGTCCTGCGTGAGCGGATCGTTCTTGAGCGTGGTCAGCACGTCGAAGCCGTTCATGTCCTCCATGTCGATGTCGAGGAGGATCACGTCGGGCTGGAGTTCGCGCGCCATCGCAAGGCCTTCGCGGGCATTGATCGCGCCATGGATCTCCAGGCGCTCGTGCTGCAGGCGGAACTTGAGCAGCCGATGGATGAGTTCGCTGTCGTCGATGGCCAGGAGCCGTGCCGCGGCGGCGGTGAACGACATGGGATCGATCGAGTTCATGGGACGACCCTCGTGCACAGGGCGATCAGCGCCTGGGCGGCCAGTTGGGCATCATCGATGCGTCGCTCGCGAATGGCCAGGTCGACAGCACGCGCAGCATCCGTCACCTGTGGAAAGCCGTAACCGCCACCCGCTCCCTTGAGCTGGTGGGCCATCGTGCGCGCCTGCTCGATCGCACCTTGGTTGATGCGATCGAGGATGGCATGAGCGCGCCCGGGCAGCGATGCGACGAATTCGGCGATCAGGATGGCCATGTCAGGATCGCCTGCAAACTCGCTCGTGATGGGTCCATCGTCTGGCATGAAGCTCACGAGAGGGTACGCCAAGGCGGCGCCGCGCTAGCATGGATCCTTCCGCCACGGACCGCCCCATGATCCCGAACCCTCCCGCCAAAGACGGTCAGCTTTCGTTCCTCTGGCTGCCGCCCCACCGCGTGCAGGGCTTCAGCGTGGCTGGCGAACAGACCGTGGTGCACGTCCCGGAACTCGAAGTGGCCTTCGATGTCGGTTTCTGCCCGCGCGTGCTGGTGCCGTGCCCATCGATCGCCCTCTCACACGCACACATGGACCACATCGGCGGCCTGCCGTACTGGTTCAGCCAGCGGTACTTCCAGAAGTTGCCGCCCGGCAAGGTGCATTGCCACCATGC
This sequence comes from Bacteroidia bacterium, assembly GCA_030054235.1. GTDB lineage: Bacteria > Planctomycetota > Phycisphaerae > Phycisphaerales > SM1A02 > SYIB01. The sequence continues at coordinate 7,645 of JASGCG010000037.1, read as the reverse complement.
GATCGCGCAGCCCCTGCTCAACATGATGAAGGGTTGGGTCGATCTTGAGCGCCAGCAGACGCCGCACGAGGTGATCGGCATGGAGGATGGCCAGGAAGTCCTCCTGAAGCCGAACATCTGGCTGCGGGCGATCGAGGTGCGGCACACCGTCCCCGCCCTGGGATTCGTGGTCATCGAGCGCCGCAACAAGCTCAAGCCGGAGTTCGTGGACCTGCCAGCCGATGCCCTCCGTGAGGCCAAGGCGCGCGGTGAATCGATCACGCGGCAGATCGACATCCCGCTCGTGGCCTACACGGGCGACACGGAGATGGGTCCCTACCTGTTGCGTGATGAGTTCCGCCAGGCACAGACCGTGGTGACGGAGTGCACCTTCTTCGATCCTGAGCATCGTGGCCGTGCTGCGACCGGCATGCACCTGCATGTCGAGGACATCCGTGAACTCCTGCAGGCGTGGTCGGCACGTGACGTCGTGGTCGTGCACCTGTCGCGCCGCACGATGCTCTCGTATGCACGGAAGCGGCTCGATGAAGTCGGTGGCGAGGGCCGGGCGCACATCCTCATGGACCACCGCGCTACGCGTGCTCGTTATGAGCGCCAGGTCAATGAGGATCGGGAAGCAACCGAAGCGCGAGATGGTTCGGACGGTGCCGAGGAACCAAGCACCACGTGATGCGTCGATCGGGGCATTGATGCTCCGGCGACAGCCACCTATATTCCGCCCCCCCGCCCAGCACTGGGCGACCTCGGCAGGGATGCCGCTCGACACGACGAACTGGACTGGGATCCCATGGGAACCGCTTCGATGCGCATGCATGACGATGACCTGAAGGCTGCACTCATCGCCTACCTGCGCAAGCACCACACCGAGGTGTGCAGGCAGTGGTTCGATGACATCGGCTTCGGTGGCATCGATGGTGGCGTGCTCCGCCTCGTCGTCGGTGAGCCAGTGCAGCTGAACTACCTGCAACGGGCGTGCGGAACGCAATTCACGGATGCGGCGCAGGCCGTGACCGGGCGATTGCTGGCGGTGCGGTTCGTCGGTTCGAGCCCTGAACTCGTGCACGAGCCGGCGCCCGATGCGGTGACCGCTGACATGCCGGGGTTCGGCGAGCAGATGCTGCTTTCGCCGGACTACTCCTTCGACACGTTCGTCGTCGGTCCAGGCAACCGGCTGGCACACGCCGCCGCGCTGGCTGTCGCCGAGAAGCCGGGTCGCGCCTACAACCCGTTCTTCATCCATGGTGGTGTCGGGCTGGGCAAGACCCACCTGCTGCAGGCGATCTGCCAGACGTTCATCCGCAATCGGCCCTCCACCAAGCTCTGCTACATCAGCTGCAGCACGTTCATGGATCTCTTCCATGAGTCCGTGAAGTGCGGTCGCATGCAGGATTTCCGCCTGCGCTTCCGCAACGTCGATGTTCTGGTCATCGATGACATCCACTTCCTCTCCAAGCGCGACCACTCGCAGGAAGAGTTCTTCCACACGTTCAATGCGCTGCACCAGGCAGGCAAGCAGATCGTGCTCTCGAGCGATGCCGCGCCCGAGGACATCCCGGAGCTGGAAGAGCGCCTGGTGAGCCGCTTCAAGAGCGGGCTCGTGGCGTGCATGGAGCGCCCGTGCTTTGAGACCCGTGTGGCGATCATCAAATCGAAGGCCAAGCTCGTTGGCGTCGAGTTGCCGGACGAGGTTCCGGCGTACATCGCCGCGCGCATCGATTCGAACATCCGCGAGCTCGAGGGTGCGCTCACGCGCGTGCGCGGCCACGCTGCCGCAAGCGGCATCCCCATCACGCTCGAGAGCGCCAAGGCCGCGCTGCATGATCTTGGTTCCGGCTCTGGTGCACCAAGCCTGCAAGCGATCATCGTCGCCGTCACGCGCTACTACGACATCAAGCTCGCCGATCTGATGTCCCGTCGACGCACGAAGTCGATCGCGCTGCCGCGCCAAGTCTGTATGTGGCTGGCTCGGCGCCACACCCGGTTCAGCCTCGAAGAGATCGGTGGTCATTTCGGCGGCCGAGACCACACCACCGTCCTGCATGCCATCCGGACCATCGAGGAGCGCCGGACCAGTTGCCAGGAACTTGGTCGAGCCGTGGATGAGATCGAACGCTCTCTTGGTCCTAGAACCGCCGTCTAGTCAGGTCCGGGCTTTGGTTGGGAAGCCGTGGACAAGGTGTTTGGTGGCGTCGTGAGCGAAGGGGTTTGATGGCACGCGTGCTGGTTGGTGCTCAGACCGCGCGATGCAGGCCACCCGCCGGTCGAACGGACGCGTCTGGCTTCCGTCACGAAGACCGACATGTCATCCACATGTGAAAAATGTTGTAAGTGTTTATCTGTTTTGGTCTTGTGTTGTGAATTGTTGGTCTATCCACAAGTCGTCAAGCACTCTTCCTACGACGACGATGTCTTTTCTTCTCACAGAAGAAGAGACTGAAGCCCTGTCAGGACTGGCACGCCGTGCACCAGACGGTCGTCCGACCAGCCACCAGCCCGGACTCCAGAGGCCGAGAGCATGTGACACATGGTTGGCCTGCCCGCCCATAGACCCTGAGCGATGCCTGGAAGGCCCCAGCCCCGCCTCCCATCCGCCGATAGGTCCGGATCGTGCTTCCGCCGCTGGCGAGGGCGGATCGCATGATCGTCCCGAGCGCCCGTCCCAGTGCGCCAAAATGGTGCTCGTTGAGCCGGCTGCAGGGGCGCTGCGGCGCGATGTTGACCAAGGAAAGCGCCTCGTCGGCATAGATGTTGCCCACACCCGCAACGGTGCGCTGATCGAGCAGCGCAGCCTTGATGGCACGGCGGCTTGTGGTGATCGGCGTGAACCATCCGGACGGCAAGGCAAGCGCATCAGGGCCCAGGCGCGACCAGCGAGTCGTGAGCGCCGTGCGATCCCTGAGCCACGTGACGCCACCGAATCGCCGCGGATCCACGAAGCGCAGTTCGCGCGATCGATCAAGCGTCCAGGCGATGTGCGTATGCGGCTCGAGCGGCGCAGAAGCCGGAACGACGCCGAACGAGCCCGACATGCCCAGCTGCACGACGAGCACGCTGCCATCTGCCCCGACCAGCGCGAGCTGCTTGCCATGACGCACAAGGTCCAGAACGCGAGCACCGAGCAGCAACCGATCAACCTGGCGCGAGGCGCCAGTCACGACGCTCCAACGATGCACGCGGACATCGACGATCGTGGATCGTCGCAGCGCAGCGCGCACCTCACGGGCGACAGCTTCGACTTCTGGGAGTTCCGGCACGCGAAAACCTGCGGGAAATGCCGCATCCGAAGTATAGTTTCGCATCCCCGTCGGATCCCATCCGGGAACCCGTCGGGCCACACGAAAGGCCATCCATGGACGCTTCCGCATCGCGCATCACCGGTTCGAGCATGCTGGAGCGATCTGCCTCCGTGAAGGGTGCCTACGAGGCGCTTCGGCAGGAACTCGCCGGCACGATCGTGGGTCAGGACGACGTGGTGCAGCAGCTGCTCCTTGCGATCCTGTGCGGCGGTCACGCGCTCGTCGAGGGCGTGCCCGGCCTGGCCAAGACCCTGATCATCGGATCGCTTGCGAAGACGCTCTCGCTTGACTTCAAGCGCATCCAGTTCACGCCTGACCTCATGCCGAGCGACGTGACCGGCACCGAGGTGATCCAGGAGGACAAAGCCACAGGCACGCGCGAACTGCGGTTCATGCGCGGGCCCGTCTTCGCCAACATCGTGCTTGCCGACGAGATCAACCGGACGCCGCCCAAGACGCAGGCGGCGCTGCTCGAGGCGATGCAGGAGGGCCAGGTCACGTCCGGCGGGACGAATCACCGGCTCCCGCGGCCGTTCTTCGTGCTGGCCACCCAGAACCCGATCGAGCAGGAAGGCACCTATCCGCTGCCCGAGGCGCAACTCGACCGGTTCATGTTCCTGATCCGGATCGGATATCCGACCGAAGCGCAGGAACTGGAGATCGTTCGACGCACGACCGGTCGGTCGCGACCGGAACCCAATCGCGTGCTCAGTGCTGAGGACTGCACGGCGCTGCAGGAAATCGTTCGCGAGATGCCTGTACCGGATCATGTGATCTCGTATGCCCTGCGCATCGTCCGTGCGACCCGCGGCAGCGACGCCTCTGCTCCGTCGATGGTGAAGGACTACCTGTCGTGGGGCGCCGGCCCGCGCGCGAGCCAATTCCTGGTGCTGGCCGCCAAGGCCAAGGCGCTGCTCGAAGGCGACCAGCATGTCATGGTCCACCACATCCGATCCGTCGCGCTGCCGGTGCTGCGCCACCGCATCGTGACGAACTTCAATGCGCAGGCTGACCGCGTGACGAGCGATGACGTGATCGCTTCGCTGCTCGAGTCCGTGCCCGTCGAGTCCACCGACCCTGTGACGGCCAAGGGCCTTGATCGCACCATGCCGGTGCAGTGAGCCCCGCCGTGGCGACCCCAGGCCTTCGCGCCGAGCAATACCTCTCGCCCGAGACGCTGGCGCAACTTGCGCCATTCGAGCTCCGGGCGAAGATGGTCGCCGATGGCGTGATGAACGGCATGCACCAGTCGCCGCTGCAGGGGATGGCGGTCGAGTTTGCGGCGCACCGCCAATACACGGCCGGCGACAGCATCCGCCATCTCGACTGGAAGGTCTTCGGTCGCAGCGACAAGCTGTACGTCAAGGAGTACCGCCAGGAGACCAACCTCGATGTGATGATCCTGGTGGATGGATCGGCGAGCATGTCCTTTGGCACGCTCGGCGTGAAGCAGGGTTGGGGCGGCACCGACGCCACACGCCGCCGCGGCGCATGGACCAAGTTCGACCACGCCACGGCGAGCGCCGCAGCGCTGGCGTTCCTCTGCCTGAGCCAGCGCGACCGGGTGGGCGTGGCGGTCGGCGCGGATGGCTTGCGTGGCGCCGTTCGCAAGAGCGCGACGCGCGACCAATGGCGATCGATCGTGCGATGCCTCTCGTCGGAACCGGTCGAGGCACGCTTCTCTCCAGCGGCATGCATCAATCAGCTGCTGGCACAGACCTCCCATCGCACGCTCTTCGTGATCTTGAGCGACTTCCTCGGCGATCCGGAGGTATTGCGCAGTGCTCTGGCCCGCCTGCGCCACCGTGGGCACGACGCGATGCTCCTCGCGATGCTCGACCACCGGGAACTCACGCTTGATCTGGATGTCGAGGCCCCGTTCGTCGGGCTTGAGGGCGAGGACGCTCTCGACGTGGACACCCGTACGATTCGCAAGGCCTACCTCGACGAGTTGCAGCGTCACCTGCAGTTGATCGATCGCCAGGCACGTGCCTTCGGCTACGACGTGCAGGTCTTCGACACGCATGAATCGGTCGGGCCGGTCTTGGCTGCATTGCTGTCCCGGCGCGAGGGCATGGTGGGCGGAGGGCGGCGATGACCTTCATCAGTCCATGGCTTGCCGTGGCAGGTGCCGCCGCCATGGCGTTGCCGATCCTGATTCACCTGTTCCTGCGTCGCCGCCAGAAACCGATCGAGTGGGCGGCGATGGAACTCCTTCGGCGTGCAGTCCAGCAGAGCCAGCGTGCGCGTCGGGTGGAGCGATGGATCCTGCTGGTGCTGAGGTGCCTCGCACTGCTGCTGGTTGGCTTGGCCATCGCGCGGCCTGCCACCGTGACGGCGATCTCGATGAACCAGCCCGTCGTGCTGGCGGTGGTGCTGGACGACAGCGTCGCGTCACGCGCGGCCACATCGAGCACGACGCCGGGCCAGACGGCCTTTGAAGCAGCTCGCACGGCCTGCATCGAGTCGATCCGCGCGCTGCCCAGCGGATCCTTGATCCATGTGTTCACCACATCCGGGAGCATCGAGCACACCAGCGAAGCTGTCCTGCCGGATCGCGCCGTAGCCCTGCTCGGAGCGGTTGAACCCACATACGAGCCATCTCGGGTCCGACAGGCTGTAGACCGCGCCGATGATGCGCTGCGTCGCATGACGATGCCTGGCCGGATCGTCCTGGCCAGTTCGTTCTCGCGTGGTGCCATCGACACGGAAGCCCAGGTCCTGCCGTCCACCAAGGCAACGCTCGAGATCCGCGATGTCGGCTCCGATGACACCGGGACCGCGGCGATCGTGTCGATGGTGCAACGGACGCTCGGACCGCAATCCACAGGTTCCATCACGGTGGATGTCGCGGTCACGCGACCAAGCCACGAAGAGGCGCGCCGCAGCATTCCGGTGACTGTGACGGATGTCCTCACGGATCGAGCCGCGACGGCCGACGCGATCTTCATCGAGGGCTCGCAACGGGCCGTGGCGACCGTGACGCTGGCGGTCGATCCAGCGCTCACCGAGCATGCGTGGATGGCGACGATCCCGTCGGATCGTCAGCCGGCTGATGACCTCCGGGCCGCCACGATCTCGACGGTGTCAGCCGATCCGGTGCTCGTCGTGGATCGTGAGCGCCTCGACATCGACGAAGGTTCGAGCGCCCAGTGGATCGAACGCGCCCTTGAACCTGTTGCCGGCATGGGGCTGGCCCACCGGCGGATGGATCCCTCTGATGTGCGCCCAGGATCGCTCAAGGGATCCATGTCGATCATCATCTGTCGGCCGGAGCTGCTCGATGCAGCGGGCTGGGCGGAGTGCAGCGCGGCATGTGAGTCGGGCGCGCTCGTCGTCATCGTTCCTCCGACCGACGAGACGTTCGTGGAGTGGCAGGATCCCTGCGCTGCGCTCTTGGGTCCCGGTGTCACGATTCGCCGCGACCAGATCAGCCATGATCCACCACGGCGCCTCCAACCACAGCAACCCACGAGCCCGATCACCCAGCTGATCGCCTCTGAATTGACGGAACTGGTCGCACCGATCGAGGTCATTCGATCCGTGGTGATCGAAGGCCCGTCGACCACGTTGTCACCGATCCTCTTGATGGATGACGGCATGCCGATGATGGTGCTGGCGACCAAGGGTCGCGGCGTGGTCGTGATGTTCGCTACTGCACCGGTGCCGTCATGGAGCACGTTGGCGACCAAGCCGATCTTCGTGCCGCTCGTGCAGGAGACGATCCGTCAAGGCGAAGTGCTGCTCGATGCCGGAGGCAGCGTGACCATCGGCCTTGGCCGGCTGCCCGAGGGAACAACCGAACTCCGACCCATCCGCGGCTCGGCCTCGCCGGATGTCTCCTTGACCATTGATCCTGCCGGCGTGATCGTTGGTGACGCGGCCAAGCCCGGCATCATGCAAGCGATCACGGCACAGACTGCGTCTGCCGGTTCGTCGCGTACCGAGTCGCTGGTGGCCCTCAATGTCGATCCAGCAGCCTGCGATCCCCAACGCAACGATCCAGCGCGGCTCGCGGCGTGGCTCAACCAGACCCTGACCACACCAAGCAGTGCCGTGACCGCGACCAACACGACCCAATCATCAACGAGCGCGTCGGTCTGGTTGCTGCTGGCCGCTGCTCTGGTCATCTTGACTGAGACCTTGCTTGGTCGAACGTTCTCCGTGCCGGAGCCCAAGCCCACATGATCGACCACCCGATCATCCGCTGGTTGCTCGGGATCGACGTGGATCCATCCACCCAAGGGTCAGTCCGGCTGGGTTGGGAGCTCCCACTCGCCGGCTGGATGTGGTTGGGCGTCATGCGCGTGTACGCGAGCCATGCGAGCACGATGGCTGCACTGATGCCG
>JASGCG010000424.1 GCA_030054235.1 Bacteroidia bacterium | reverse complement strand
GCGATAGCGATGAATGAGCAAGGTGCACCCGAGACCCTGGCACGAACCTCGATCTCGGTCACCGGCTTCGATGGTGCCGTGCTCGGCTCGCTCACGATCGTGCGCGAGGGTCCGGCGGGCCGCTTCGGCGTCGAGTGCGGCGATGGCCTGCTGCGGATCTATTCCGAACGCATGCTGCTGCCGCTCGAGCCGGACCAGTACGTGCGCTGATCCACGCGCATCACCAAGCCACGTGCATCACGAAGTCACCCGCGTCGGCGCAGTCGCAGCTCGACGTCGTCGCCCGAGCGCGCCATGCTCAGCGTGCGCCAGCGCGTGCAGTCGCCCAAGCGCACGGGATCGATGCCCCGCACGGGCGCCGGCGCTTCGGCGTCGCCCATCACGATCGGCGCGAGGAACACCCACAGCTCGTCGACGAGGCCCGCATCCACGAGCTTGCCCACGAGGCCGCCTCCAGCCTCGACGAGCACCGTGCTGACGCCCAGGCGCGCATGCAGGTCGCGCAGCAGCGCCGTCAGGCCCTCGGGGCCGTCATCGATCGCGAGCACGTCGGCGCCTGCAGCGCGCAGGACATCCGCGTGGCTCGCTCGTTCCGTGATCGCTTCGCGGGAGCATGCGACGGTGAGCGGAGCCTGCGCGATCGTCTTCACGAGCGCGCTCGATGCCTCGAGTTCGAGATGCCGGTCGACCACCACGCGACGCGCGCGGCGCAGGATCGGCGTGCCGCGTGCAGTCAGGCGCGGATCGTCGGCGCGTACCGTGCCCATGCCGGTCAGGATCGCATCGACGCGCGCACGCTCGCGGTGCACGCGCCGGCGGCTCGTCTCGCACGAGATCCACTGGCTCTCGCCGCGGCGGGTGGCGATCGCACCATCGAGCGTCTGCGCCCACTTCGCGGTGACCCACGGCAGTCGCGTGGCCACTCGCTTGACGAACGGTGCATTCAGTTCGTCGGTCTCGGGCAGCGGGTGGTGCACGGCTTCGATGCCGGCGGCCTCGAGCGCCTGCATGCCGCCGGTCGCAGTGGGGTTCGGGTCGCGCGTGGCGAACACCACGCGCGTCACGCCGGCGGCGATCAGTGCATGCGAGCATGGCCCCGTGCGCCCGTGGTGGTTGCAGGGCTCGAGCGTGACGTAGGCCGTTGCGCCGCGGGCGCGTTCGCCCGCATCGGCGAGCGCATTGATCTCGGCATGGGCCTCGCCGCAGCGGCGGTGCCAGCCGCGACCGACGACGTGGCCATCGCGCACGATCAGGCAGCCCACCATCGGATTGGGTTCCGCGCCACCATGGCCGCGCAGGGCCAAGCGCGCAGCCGCCAGCAGGAACCGTCGCGTTGCGGACTCAGCCGACATGGCTGAGTTCCGCCTGCGGGAGCTTGATCGCGGTGGCCACGTGCATCGGCGCGGGCTGCATCGGGCCTGCCATCACCACGAGCACGTCATCGTCGCGTCGTCCGCGCGTCCAGCTGTCGACGAGCGAGGCCACGTGCGTGGTCACGTCCACGGGCAGGTCGCGGTGCGAAAGCGTGGCGCGCAGGTTGTCCAGCCCGAGCGATTGCCGCGCGGGGTTCTGCGCCTCGATCACGCCGTCGGTGTAGGCGATGAACGTGTCGCCCGGGCCGATGGGCACGGTCTCCTGCGGCAGTGGATCCTGGTCGGGCATCCCGAGCACGCCGGCGTTGGAATCGAGCGCGCGGGGCATGCCACCGCCGGCAGCGCGCACGTAGGCAGGTGGATGCGCGGCGTTCGTGAACGTGATCGTGCCGGCAGCGGGGTCGAGCTTCGCGCAGATCGCGGTCGCGTACGACTGGTGCCGCGACAGCACGAGTTCGCAGTAGCGGTGCAGGCCGTTCATCAGCGGGGCTGGGTCGATGAGCGGGTCCTCGAGGCGCAGGCGCTCGATCTCGCCCGCGAGCCGCTGCACGGCAAGCGCCGAACGCAGCCCGTGCCCGTAGACGTCGACCAGCAGCCCCATGCGAGCGCAATCTTCGCGCACCCAAGTCGCGGGGAAGTCGCCGC
>JASGCG010000423.1 GCA_030054235.1 Bacteroidia bacterium | reverse complement strand
GTGGGCCAGGATCGCCTCGGTCACGTCCTTGAAGCGGCGGGTGGCACCCTGCTCGTCGGCGGGCATGTCGAAGGGCTGCACCGTGAGGAAGTAGACCCCCATGATGATGTCCTGCGACGGGCTGACGATCGGGTTGCCGTTGGCGGGGCTGAAGATGTTGTGCGTGCTCATCATGAGCACGTGCGCCTCGGCCTGCGCCTCGACCGACAGCGGCAGGTGGACGGCCATCTGGTCACCGTCGAAGTCGGCGTTGTAGCCCGCACACACCAGCGGGTGGATCATGATCGCGTTGCCTTCGACCAGCACCGGTTCGAACGCCTGGATGCCCATGCGGTGGAGGGTCGGTGCGCGGTTCAGGAGCACGGGGTGGTTGCGGATGACCTGCTCGAGGATGTCCCACACCTCGGGATCACGACGCTCGAGCATGCGCTTGGCGCTCTTGATCGTGTCGGCGAGGCCGCGTTCCTTGAGCTTGCGGATGATGAACGGCTGGAACAGCTCGAGCGCGATCTTCTTCGGGAGGCCGCACTGCCAGAGCTTGAGCTCGGGGCCGACGACGATGACCGAACGGGCCGAGTAGTCGACGCGCTTGCCGAGCAGGTTCTCGCGGAAGCGACCCTGCTTGCCCTTGATCATGTCGGTGATCGACTTGAGCGGGCGATTGCTGGAGCCGAGCACCGGGCGGCGGCAGCGGCCGTTGTCGAACAGCGCGTCGACGGCCTGCTGGAGCATGCGCTTCTCGTTGCGGATGATGACCTCGGGGGCGTTGAGGTCCATCAGCTTCTTCAGGCGGTTGTTGCGGTTGATGATGCGCCGGTAGAGGTCGTTCAGGTCGCTCGTGGCGAAGTTGCCGCTCTCGAGCATGACCAGGGGACGAAGGTCGGGCGGGATCACCGGGACGACGTCGAGGACCATCCACTTGGGATCGTTCTCGGAGCCCTTGATCTGCTCGACGATCTTGAGCCGCTTCGACAGGTCCTTCTGCTTCTGCTTGCTCTTGGTCTTGTTGATGTCGTCACGGAGCGTGACCGCGAGTTCGTTGAGGTCGAGCCGGGTCGGGTCGAGCAGCTCGCGCACGGCCTCGGCGCCCATCATGGCGCTGAAACGGGGGCCGTACTTGGCGTAGGCCTCGCGGTACTCGTCGTCGGTCAGGACCTGCTTCTCCTGCAGGTCGGTGTCACCCGGATCGATGACCACCCAGTCCTGGAAGTAGATGATCTTCTCGAGGTCGCTGGTCTTCATGGCCAGCAGGTTGCCCAGGCGGCTGGGCATGGCCTTGAAGAACCAGATGTGCACGACCGGGGCCGAGAGGTTGATGTGGCCCATGCGGGCGCGGCGCACGCGGCTGTGCGTGACCTTGACGCCGCAGCGGTCGCAGATGATGCCCTTGAACTTCGTGCCCTTGTACTTGCCGCAGGCGCACTCGTAGTCGCGCTCGGGGCCGAAGATGCGCTCGCAGAACAGGCCGTCACGCTCGGGCCGGTAGGTGCGGTAGTTGATGGTCTCGGGCTTCTTGACCTCGCCGAAGCTCCACGAACGGATGTCGTTGGGGCTGGCGAGGGTGATCTTCACCGAGGCGTAGTCGTTCACGCGGTCGTAGACGCTCTCTGCAAGGGTCATGGTCCGGTCTCCGAAGCGGTTGTCGTGTCAGTCGTGTTCTGGACGGTTCTGGTCGGGTGGGGGAAGTGGGCTGCCGGTCACACCATGGGGAGTGCCGGCTCGCCACCTTCCTTCTTCTCGACCTGGATGTTCATGCCGAGGCCCTTGATCTCCTGGCAGAGCACGTGGAAGACCACGGGCATGCCGGCCTGGAGGGTGTTGGTGCCCTTCACCATGGATTCGTAGATCTTCTGGCGGCCTTCGATGTCGTCGCTCTTGACGGTGAGCAGTTCCTGGAGGACGTAGGCAGCGCCGTACGCCTCGAGGCCCCACACTTCCATCTCGCCGAAGCGCTGGCCACCGGTGCGCGCCTTGCCGCCCAGCGGCTGCTGGGTGATGAGGCTGTAGGGGCCCGTGGC
>JASGCG010000036.1 GCA_030054235.1 Bacteroidia bacterium | reverse complement strand
CCTCACTTCTTCACCGCTGATGCGAACGATCGGGGCTCCGGGCCCCGGAAAGGTCGGACTCATGCGTCATGATCGCGTTGACTTCGTCTTGTGGTTCTGCACTCTGAGCGTCATTGGCTCGACTTCGGCTGCGGACATCCTGCCGTACCGAGTGGTGCTCTTTGCAGGTGACCTGGGTCCGGATCGCCTTGCGGGAACAACGGCCTCCTCGAAAGCGATGAGTCGGTGGCCTTGCATCAGTGAGGTTGGTGACGGGCTGAGGTTTCGAATCGCAGGGACCGCCGTATTCGGGAATCTCACGCTGAGCGAATCCGGCATTTCGAGTCAAGGAGGGATCACACGCGCTGCTCGATGGAGCTTCGGCGACACCACGACATCCACCCTGCTTCCGCTTCCTGAAGTGTCGGGCCAGGTCGTTGGATCGGCTGTTGCGGATGCGAGCGGTAGTGGACTGGCGGCAGGTGCGCTTTGGCTCACGGATCAATGGTCAATGTCGAGTCAGGCAGCGTTCTGGGCCAACGCGCTGGACGCGTCAATCGATCTCCAAGCACCCTACGTGATGGAAAGCGACCAACGTTGGGAGTCCTGCGGGCTCCCGGTGGTGGATACGTGGTTCACCGCTGTGGGCGAACTAGACGAGCAGAGCGGCACCGCGTTGGCGGGGGCATGTGTTGCATCGCTCGGAGGTGGCGTGTATGCCGCGGGAGTAGGAGTCGAAGTCAGTGTTGATCGTGGAGTCCTAAGCGTGTTTCGAGTTGATGCTGGGCTCGAGTCGACTTGGTGCAGTGGCGGAATCGGCCAGGATTCTGTGAGTACGGAGATTCCGATGTGTGTGATGAGACACGGCTCGGATCTCAGCGACGATGCGATTCTGGGCATTCGCGGCGAGTCCCGCAATGTGTCAGCCTTGTGTGCAATGTCGCAAGACTGGGGTTCCCATGTTTGGCAAAATCTGGTTGACATTCGCGCAGTGACTCCATGCCTCTGCGATGGCCAAACGAGTCATCCCCCCTGCGCTTGGGAAAACCCTGATACCGGGCTGTCTGAGCGCTTGGCCAACGTCCGACTTTCATCCTTCCTGCCCGAGGATCATGCGGTTCTGCGGTCAGCCGCATCCGCGGGATGTGTGGAGGTTCGGATTGCTGACGGGGAGTCCACATGCAGTTCACGTGGGTGTAACGAACTTCACGCAGTTGCGTACATCGAGCCTGGATCGGGGCGGCTAAATCCGGTGATCTATGACTTGCAATCCGTGATTGGGACGAATTCCGGCGAAGTAGCCTCCGCTGCATCGCGGATCGTTGCGCAAGTCACGCCTGCGAGCGACGGGTCAACCGCTGCCTGGATGATTGTTGGGACATACGGCAGCGGTCTTCTTGCCAACCAGTCACCATCCACTGCGCGGGGTTCGTTCTGGCTCAGTCGAAGAGAACAAGAGAATTTGGAGTGGTGCTTCACGGATGCGAACGACGTGACCTTGAGCCCTCCGGGGTGGACGATTCAAGCAGTCCACGATGCGACACCCGACGGCATCGCCGTGGCCGTTGCGCGAAAGGATCAGGAACGGCGATTGTGCTACCTCACATCGATCGCTGACCTCAATGGGGATCTCTTGGTGGATGGAACTGATATCGGCGCGCTCCTCGCACGATGGGGACTTGACGGTGCGGGGCACGACGAGACAGCACCGATTGACCTCGACGGAGACGGCGTCGTCAATGGCGCCGATCTCGGAATCATGATCACTGGATGGACGGGGACGGGACCCGGGGCGCGTCTTCGTGTCGCGCTTGACTGCGACGAGACGCAGTGGCGGGAAGCGATTGTGCGGTACCCCTATGTGCAGAGCGCAACAGAATTGCTCGGATTTGGAGACTTGAATGATCTTGGGCAGTCGCTCTCCCAATCGTCGCCATCCCAGCGCGAGACGGTTTGCAGTTGCGTGAGCCTCTTGGCTTCCGCCCTTGCGGAGGCCAGCGATGATTGACACTCGAGTTCGCATCACCTACTCGGTCATCCTGACCTTTCTACTGGTTGTACTGAGTGAATTGGACGCAACTGCTGCCGTCGATGAGGTTCGTGGCTGGGGGCGTGACGCTCTGCTCTTGACGGTACCTGATGGTTTGAAGAATGTGAGTCGTGTCCACACGGGTCGGTCGTGTACCGTCGCGATGCGCCAGGACGGATCCCTCGTCGGTTGGGGAACTCTGAACGGCAGCCCAATCACTATTCCGAGCGAAATCGGCTCGGTGGTCGATGTGTCGGTGACCGAGCACCACGTCGCAGTCGTGGGACTGGATCGCAAGGTCAGCTGCTGGGGCTTGAACATCTCCGGTCAGTGCGATGTGCCGCCGTCATTGCCACCGATCAAGCAAGTCGGCGCTGGAACCCACTTCACCGTGGCCCTCGGGATCGATGGCGCGCTGCACCTGTGGGGGGCGACCTCCGGATGGCCGGCTCTTGCGGGAAGCGACTTCGTGAAGATTGCAGCTGCTCGGCGCGGATTCCTCGCACTTCGAGCGGACGGTACGGTTGCCAAGTGGGGGTATCAGATTCCAACACCTCCCACTGATCTGACGGATGCGATTGACATCAGTTGCTCCACAGGGGTCGGGCTTGCTGTTCGGAAGGACGGAACCGTTGTTCAGTGGGGGGCTACTGGGTCTTGGCAGTCGTTCCCTCCGCTTCCTCCAAATCTCGAAGGCGTGAAGACGGTGCGTTGTGCTCAGACGAGCGAGGTTCAAGGAACCATCGTCTGTTGTGCGATTCGCCACGATGGAAGCGTCGTGACGTGGGCGAATGTGGCAGTTCCACCTCTGCCGTCGGGACCAGTCGTCGATCTGTCGCTCAGCTACACCGAGGGCGCGGTCGTGGCGAGTGATGGCACTGTCACTCACGTCGGAACGCAGCGGCCGCTGATCATTCCTCCGCCGGAAGACATAGGGCACCACATCTCACAAGTGGAGGTAGGCGAGCGCATCAGTCTGGCTGTGCGTCCGGATGGATCATTGATCCAGTGGGGTAACCCACTTTTTCCGCAGCCGCCGGACGGACTGATCGTCACGGGACAAGTTGGCTTGGGCGGAAACGTTCCACTGGCAATGGGTGACGGGATGCACTTGACCAATTGGTACTGCCCTTCTCAAGAACTCCCGATGTGCCAGATTCCGCCCGACCTTGGTGCCGTAAGGCGTTTCGCCGTTGGTTGGCACCATGTCGTTGTACAGCTCGTGGACGGCTCAGTTGAGGCGTTTGGAAATCCGATCGGTGGTTGCCTCGATGTTCCCCCGGAGCTCGACCGCTCGACAACCATGTTGGCGGCCGGTCAGTTCCATTCGATTGCACTGCGGGAAGACGGCACCGTTGTCCCGTGGGGTGCGAGCAACTTTGGTCTGAATGTCGTTCCCCCGGGTTTGGGTGTCGTGTCTCAGGTGGCATGTGGGTCGTTGACCAACACTGTGCTCCTCCAGGATGGCACCGTACGTTGCTGGGGGGAGTCCTCGTACGGGCAGACCAGCGTTCCAGCCGGCCTCGACGATGTCGTTCAGGTCTCATCAAAGGCCTGGTTTACCTTGGCGCTTCGCGCGAATGGCACCGTGGTGGGATGGGGCTTAGGTCCGGACGGCGAGACCTCAATTCCTGCTGACATGAGAAGTGTCCGCAGCGTCGGCGCCGGTTTCCACCACTCGCTGGCGATCGTCGACGATTCGTGCGTGGGTGACCTTGATCGAGATGGTGCCGTGATGGGTGCCGACCTTGGCGTGCTGCTGACGCAATGGGGGCAGGTGGGTGCTCCACGCGGCGACATCAACGCGGATGGCGTGGTCGACAGCATCGACTTGGGATTCCTGATCGGCCAGTGGGGGCCCTGTCCGGAGTGAGGCGCGCTCCACCCTGCCAGGCCATTCCCACGGATGGAGCTAAGGTCCGGAATCGAGTGTGTTCCAAAAAGGACTGATTCCGTCTTGTCGATGTTCACTGATCGGATCAAGGTTCTGCAGTTCGCTCACCACGCGGTGCGGGTGCGTGCCCGGCGGCCATGGCCGCCACGCAGCACCTCACTTCTTCACCGCTGATGCGAACGATCGGGGCTCCGGGCCCCGGAAAGGTCTGGCTCATGGGTCATGATCGCGTTTTAAGTCTCCGACCGCCATCAAGATCACGAGGGCTTGATCGAGCGCTCCAGGCCTCCCAAGTCGTTGGCTTGATTCTGGCGTCGGCATGCGGCTTCACGGTGGTCGCCGCGCCGCCATACAGGACAGTCTTGTTCTCTGGCGATCTCGGATCGGATTCCCATTCCAATTTTGTGTCGATCGGGGTCGCCCCATGGCCCAGAGTCATGACCGGTGGATACGGACTTCGCTTGAAGATTGTCGATGACCGCCATGTGATCGGAACACTGTTCGAGGAATCGAACGGTGGGATCCCATCATCGGCGGTTTGGCATCTGGGAGCGCCGGAACAGCGGGAACGGCTGCCGCACGGCAGCGCGGTCGGCGAGATCATTTTCGACGGCAACGAAGATGGCTTGATTGTGGGGGGAATTGTGACGGTTGAGGACCAACGACTCCGATGCGTTCCCGCGGTGTGGTCTTTTCCGACGGGAGACCTCGTCGGCAATGCGGAGCTCCTGACAGCAAGGGCGCTTGATGAGTGGAATGAATGTTCGTCGGGTGGTGTTCCACACGCACTACTGGTGGCGGTCGGGAACAGGTCGCTCTCAGGTGATCGCACCGCGCTCGCTGCGGGATTGGTGTGGACACAGGACTATGGAGGGTTCGCTGCGGGGTTTCGAACAGTTGTCAGTGGCCAGTCAGAACCGACGGAACTTGAGTTGCTCCCGGGCTTCCTCGACGGCACCGCGTGGTGTGGCGACGGCTCGAACCCGAATGCCCGATGGGCCGATCAGATTGGTGGCATCGTTCAACCCCAATCGGGGCTGGGTGGCGATTGGCATCTGGGTGCGGTTCTCGGGAATGGCAGGATGAGGGTTCCGCAACCGTCTCCATTGTGCATTGCAGTCCACCCGTGGGAACCAAGAGTCTGGTTTGGTCCCCATGAGGTCCGGCTCGCCGAGTCATGCGGCTGCTCGGGTAGCGAGCCGTCTTCCTGTTTCACGCAGCTCCCCGACGGAGCGTTCGAGCGAACGACGGATGTGCGCTTAGCTGGCTATCTCGCCGGCGCAGCGGCGGCAGGGCGGCAGCCGGTCGCCTTTGGTTCGATCGGTGTGGAGACCATACCGGCGGGTGCAGCCTGCAGTTCTGAGGTTTGTCCCACGCAGCACGCCGTTGTCGCGCCTTGGATTGACGCACTGCGGCCAAGTCTCACGGCGCTCGCCGACTTACACACCATCGAGCCGCTCGCGTCGGATCTGGACAGACCCGAATCCGCCGTCGCCCGCGTACAGCCGCGTAACACGGGGGCGTCGGGAGGGCAACAGTCTCGTGCGCTCATCGCGGTCGGAGCTGTAGGGAGCGGATGGAGCGATTCGGACCCCGACAACTTTGTTGAAGGCGCTGTTTGGATAAGCGATCCCGAGCGCGAGAATCAGTGGTGCTATCTGCGCGCTGACGCAGTTTCAGTGAGTCCGCCCGGGCACTCCATCGAATCGCTCCACGACGCGACCGATCGCGGAGTGCTTGTCGGGATCGCCGTGCATCGAGACCCGTTCGGCAATGTCACCGTCCGACGGGCGTGCTACCTGACATCGGTCTACGATCTCGATGGCGATCTCACTCATGGCGGTGGCGATCTGGGAATCCTGCTGACGGCTTGGGGGCCAGTGCAGCAAGGAACCCTTGAATCCACCTATGACTTTAACTTTGATCCGTCGCGGGAGGACAATGCGATCGACGGCGGTGACTTGGGTCTACTCCTGACGAGTTGGAGCACGGGTGGATTCGAGCCGTCAGTCCGGGTCGTGGTTCACTGTGACGAAAGTGGATGGGGCGAGCCGAGGCTTCGACTTCCGTTCCTCATGTCGTCGCTGCAGCTGCTTGGCTTCGCCGATCTCGATGGGCTTGGTCAGGAACTGCTTCCGATGCAACACCAGCAACGCGTCGCTGTCTGCGACTGCATAGTCGAGTTGGCCGCAATCTTGCAGGAGATTGACGATGATCCGTGACAACCATAACGCCAGGTACGACCAAGTCGGCTTCCGGCGCCGCGTGTTTCTTCCGCTAGCGACATCGACGATTCTGTTGCTCACGGTCATGCGCCCTGCGCAAGCCCAGTCCATTGTGCGTTGGGGGATGTACGGCTTCAACAACCCGCACAGTTCGGCGGAAATCACTCAGTGGGCACTTGGACCTTCGCATGTGTCATGCGTTCGCGCGGATGGTTCGCTCTCTAACTGGGGTTACGACGTCGGGCGACTGTGCCATCCTCCGGGCGGACTCCCACATGTGAAGTTGGTGTGCAGCCTCCAAGGCTTGGTTCTGTTCAACACCGGTACCGTCGGGTTTCTTCGACCAGTCACAAGCCCGGTAGCGGATATTCCGAAGGACCTTGGAATCGTGGAGGAACTGGATGCCGGATCGGATTTTGCAGTCGTCCGACGAAGTGATGGGACGGTGCGATGTTGGGGAAGCAACGCGTTCGGTCAGTGTGACATCCCGATCGATCTGGCGCCGGTGGTCGAGCTAGCAGCTGGGCGCAACCATATCGTTGTGCGGTGCTTCGACGGAACCGTTCGAGCGTGGGGGGACAACCAGTACGGACAGTGTTCAGCGCCCCGGCAACTCGTGGCAAAGAGCGTCACGGCAGGGGGGCGGCACTCGATCGCTCTGAGCGAGAGCGGAATCTTGGCCTGCTGGGGCAGCAACATCCACCATCAGTGCGAGCCGCCCGCCACGCTTCGAGGTGTGGTCGCCGCCGCAGCCGGTGGTGACCACTCCCTAGCACTCTGCAAGGACGGACGCGTTGTGGCGTGGGGATCGAACCTTTACGGTCAATCGAGTGTTCCGCTCACCCTTCAGCCTGCCGTTCAAGTCGCGGCCCGCGAAAATGCGTCTGCTGCGCTCACCGCGAGTGGCGAGGTTGTCGTGTGGGGGGCGGCTCTGCCCGAAGGATCAAACGTGCGACTCGCGCCACCGCCGACAGAAGAGGACATTGTGAAGATCACGAGTGGAATGAACCACACACTTGCAATCACGAGAGATGGCACCGTCCGCGAGTGGGGCGTATTGAAGGGACAAGACGGTGTGGCAATCCCCGATGGTCTGGCGGGAGTCGTTGATGTTGCCGCGGGTTACGCTCACAGCCTTGCGCTGAAGGAGTCTGGTGAGGTCGCCTGGTGGGGATATGTCAATGCGACCCCGCCGCCCGCCGGCCTGGACGATGCGGTACAGATTGCCGCGGGTTCATTTCACTCGCTGGCACTTCGAGGTAACGGACAGATTGTGTGTTGGGGCAGTAACAACTCAGGGCAGTGCATGGTGCCCGCAGATGTATCGAGTCCGGACGCACCGAGAGTTCTTCAGATCGCGGGAGGCCGGTACCACTCGTCTGCCATGCGCGCGGATGGGAGCATTCGATCGTGGGGGGGCGGCATGCAGGGAACTGTGCCGAGTGGCGCAATCGTACGACCAGTCCAGATTGCGGCTGGTGGCGACCGAACGGTCATTCGGCATGCGGACGGGACGGTCTCAAAGTTGTCGTTTTTATCCCAAGTCTCTCCGATTCCGGCGTTCACCGACATCGTTGACATTGATACGGGCGACAGTACGTCCTATCGCTGGATTGTGGCGCTGAAGAAGGACGGCACCGTGCTGTTCGATGTACCCACCCAAGGGCCCCCGCAGTTTCCGACGAATCCGCCGGAGGGACTCACGACAATCCGCGATGTCAGTGCTGGGTTTTTTGATGTTGCAGCGATTCAATCGCACCATGAGTTGTGTGCAAGCGATCTCAC
The DNA here is from genome assembly GCA_030054235.1 of Bacteroidia bacterium. GTDB lineage: Bacteria > Planctomycetota > Phycisphaerae > Phycisphaerales > SM1A02 > SYIB01. The sequence continues at coordinate 1,532 of JASGCG010000036.1, read as the reverse complement.
GAGGGATCGCATGGTTAACGGCGCCGATCTCGGCGCGCTGCTGACGCGATGGGGGCAGATTGGGGCTACGCATGGCGACATCAACGGCGACTTCGTGGTCGACAGCATCGACTTGGGATTGCTGATTGGCCAGTGGGGGCCCTGTCCGGAGTGAGGCGCGCTCTAGGTCTGCGCGGTCAGCACCCGCTTCTTCTGCGCATACAGCGTCTCCATGGTCGCCTTGCCATCCCACGCGATGGGCCTGGCGAGGATGGACGCCGCGACCAGCAGCATGGCGGCAAGGCTCGAGCAGTCGTCGATCGAGACGAACTCGGGACCCATGCGCGCCGGGCCCGAGCCTGCCTCGACGCGATCGAGCCGTTCCATGTTGTGGTAGTTCCCCAGCGGCAGGCAGAGGCACACGCTTCGGTAGCCGTAGCAGCCGAAGGCGGTCGTCTCGCACCAGCCGCCGGGCATGAGCTTGCGTTGGCAACGGAAGTCCGGATCGGCCTTGGCGAGCCGCCCGAACTCGGCCGAGAGCGCATTCACGATGCCCGCATCGAAGACCGTGGCTCGGTCGCCGATGCGCAGGATCGCACCGGCGCCGATGGGCGAGTCGTGCGGGTAGCTGCGCGAGTTCTCAAGGTTCAGGAGCAGCGCGCGCTTGGGAAGGAAGCCGTTGCGCGCGGCATGGATCGCACCGATGAAGCCCACTTCCTCGGCCACGGTCAGCACGAGGCCCAGGTGCGCCATGTCCTTGCGGGCGAGCGTGGCATCGAGCACCGCCAGCGCGATCGCCGCTGCCGCCAGGTCATCGCAGGCGTGCGTTCGCAGGACCGCTGCCCGCCGCGTGCGCCCACCCGGCACCAGCGCGGGCAGGGCGTGCGTGGCCACATGCGCTCGCTCGGCTCCACGCGAACCTGACCAGCGCCAGCGGGCGATATCGCCCACGGCAAGCTCCTGCAGCGCGCGCGCCTTGGCGGCCGCGGTGCCCGTGGGCATGGCGATCACGGTCTTGAAGGGCGTGGCCTTGAGGTCAGCACGCTCGATGCGCAGCGCATGGTGTGCATCGCCCGCATCGATCGCATCGAGCCGTGCTCCGGCGAAGTAGGCATCGAGCACCCCGCCCCGGAACTCCAAGTGCACGCGCCCTCGCTCGATGCGCGTGATCACGAACGCCGGATGATCCAGATGCGCCGTCATGAGCACCTGCTGCCCTCCGCGTGGCAGATCGCGCCGCGTGATCAGGTAATTGCCTGCATCGTCACGCGCGACGGCGAGCCGGTCGGCGCGCGCGGCGAGCCACTGGTCGATCCATGCCATGACGCGGTGCTCACGGCCTGCGGCGGTAGGCAGGTCGGTGAGTTCCAGTAACCAGCGCTGCATCATGGCGCGTTGCGATGGGGTGAGCTTGGGCGCGCGCGTGGCGACCGCGGGCTTCGTGGTCCGCTTCGACGTGCTGGATCGGGTGCTGTTGCGACGGGCTGGCTTGGGCAAGTCGCGATCGTACGACGCTCGCGGCTACGCTTTCCCTCCCATGCCGCTCAGCCCCA
>JASGCG010000422.1 GCA_030054235.1 Bacteroidia bacterium | reverse complement strand
TCTGGCTCGTCTTCAGGAAGCCCGTCTTCTCGTGCATGTTCTGCAGTTGCGGGATCTTCATGCTCTGCGGCTCCTGCAGCAGGTTGGCGCTGATGATCACGCCCAGCCCGCCGGTCGGCAGCTGGTGGCAGATGTTGCAGTTGGTGGCGGCACCGTCAACCTGCAGCGTGTTGTAGAGGTTCTGCCCGGTGACAGGGTTGCCGCTGCCGGGCAGGCTCGTCCTGAGTGAGTTGTCGATGTTGCGGTTGGGGTTGGGCGGGAAGCGCATCGACGCAACGAACTGCATGAAGGACGACATCTCCGCCTGAGTCAGCTGGGCGTCGTCGCCATTGAGTCCGATGAACGCACCGTTGAACTGCGGAAGGCCCTCACGGTCCCCGCGCCAGTGCAGCGGCTCGGCTCCGAGGATGCCGACGAGCGTCTGCGTGGTCATCGGGCCCTTCATCGGGTGCCAGTTGGCGCAGCCGCCGGCAAGGCCGAAGTTGCAGTTCTGGTTGAACGCCTTGACCGATCCATTGGGTTCGCCGAGGTCCCACGCGAGGAAGTCGAGCTTGCCGTCGATGTGGCAGCTGCCGCAGGAGGCCTGGCCGAGCCCGCTCGTCCGGTGCGTGTCGTAGAGGAAGGGTCGCCCGGCCCGGATCTCGTCGGGCGTCGAGTCGTGGAAGGCCACGCGAGCGGTCTCGGTGCCGCCGGACACGCTGACCCGGCTGATCGAGCCATCGAACTTGTTCATCACGTAGAGCGCGCCGCGCGCCTCGTCGAGCGCGAGCCCGGTGGGGCCCTGGCCGACCTCGATGCGCGCCTGCGGGGCACCCGATGCGTTCACCTGCAGCAGGTTGTTCGAGCCCATGCCCGCGATCCATCCGGTGGTGCGTGCCGCGTTCCAGACGATCGCGCGCGGGTCGCCGATGGAGAGGTCACGCTGCGCCTGCGGCAGGGTGGCGGTCGTGTAGTTCAGGTGCGGGTTCAGGTCGACGATGGTGGGCGTGGTGGGCGCCGCCGGATCGACGCTGGCCATGCGCACGCGGATGAAGGTTCCCTTGACGCGCGGCTCGAATCGGATCTGGTTGGTGGCCTCGGTGCCGACCACGGTGACGCGGCCCGATGGGCCGACATCGAGGGCCATGTTGGTCGTCATCAGGCCCTTCGCATAGGTCGTTGCGAGCGTGGAGGCGTTGATGATCGCAAGGTCCTGGTCGTGCAGGCCCCACGTCACGGAGCTGGTCCAATTGCCGTTGTTGTCGTCGCGCCAGGTGCCATCGGCCTGCTTGCGCACGATGAGTCCCGAACGCGGTGCGACCGGCAGTCCCGGCGTGAGCGGTGGACTGAACCCGGAGCCGGCATTCGGCGGCGGATTCGGGTCGCCCGGGTATGGGTTCGCCGAACTCGTCACGACCGTCTCGGGCAGCAGGGTGGTGGCGTTGCCGCTCTCGAAGATGGCGGCGTAGACGCGCGTGCCGTCGGTGGCGAGCGCCCGCGGATCCTCGCCTTGGATGGCGAGCACGGTCGGCGCGGTGGCCAGGCTGGCCGGGTCGAAGACACGGACTTCGTTCAGCTGGCTCACGCTCACGAAGGCGCGCTGTGGCGAGCCCGCGAAGACGACGTCGCAAGGTTCGTCGCCGGTCGGGAGCGTGGCGCGCACGCGGCGCGTGGGCAGGTCGACGATGCTGATCGAGTCCGAGAGATGGTTGACGACCCAGGCTTCCGTGTTGGAGCGCGCGCGGACGCTGACCGGATCGACGCCGACCGGCACGCTGCCGATTCGGACGGGTGCGGAGCCGGTGACATCGAAGAGCTCGAGCACGCCATCGGCCAGATTCACCGCAAGCAGCGTGCTTCGATCGGGCGTCAGGTCGATCGGGTGGACGTGGGGCGTCTCCCAGTTCCAGAAGGGCGCGCTCGTCGCTCGCTGGGGCGGCTGCGCGCCGCTCGCGCGTTCGCGGGTCACGGCCTGGTCGATCAGCGCCAGGACTTCCTCGCGGGGAAGTTCATGGGCCAGCCGGGCCTTGGCTTGGGCCGGGGCCGGCA
>JASGCG010000421.1 GCA_030054235.1 Bacteroidia bacterium | reverse complement strand
TTGCAGACGACCAGCCGCGTCCCGTCAGGCGTGAACGAGACATGATCCGGGAGTGCCCCAACGGTCACCGCCGTGATGATCGTGCCGGATGTGTCCATGAAGACCACCTTGCCGGGATCGGTCTTCGGGATAGCCTCGACTGCGAGCGCCACGAGTCCATTGCGGGTCGCCACGCTCTGCAGCCCACCACCGAAGGGAAGCAGCGAGATCGAGCCGACTCGCACCGGCGCAGACGGGTCGGAGAGGTCGACCAGGTCGACGGCATTCGCGAGGGCGTTGACGACGAAGGCGCGCTGCGTCGCAGGGTCATAGGCCACCACCTCGGCGGCCGAGACGTCGTACCCGCCCGAGGTGGTCCGGCCGAGGAACTCGAGCGTGATGTCTGGGGTTCCGGCAAGGGCAACGATCGCAATGGCAGCGGTGATCATGATGGTCTCCGGGGGGAGCCTCGTCACCATCCGCAAGCAATTGGTCAAGATCGGACAAGGGAATCATGAGAATCGGCATCGCCGACTGCCCAGGCGCAACGCAGCACGGGCGCCCCGAAGGACGCCCGTGCCGCTCCGACCGAAGTTTCGAACCCACGTCTCAGCAGTCACCGCCCCACGCGGCGAGCAGCACGGCGAGATCGTCGCCGTCGACGCTGCCAGTGCCGTTCAGATCGGCGGTGCAGGAGCCTGCGCAGGGTCCCCAGGACTCGAGCATGGCACCCAGGTCGGCACCGTCGACGACGCGGTCACCGTTGAGATCCCCAGGGCAGGCCGGCAGGCCACGCGCCTTCACGGTGAACTGCTGGCGGATGGTGATGGGACGGGCGATGATTGCCTGAGGGTCGGCAATGACCTCGGCAGGCGAGTACCAATCGACGCCGTAGGTCGTCAGCGTCAGGTCCTTGGTCTGGGCATCGACATCGAACTCGGTCCAACCATAGTGGTGCACGGCGACCGGACCACCGACGCTGAAGGTCGCGTCGATCGACGGATCCTGGATACCGGTCGGCGAATAGCCGTAGCCACCGATCACCTGATCGAGCAAGCCCTGCACGAACACATCCTTCGACGCATTCGGCAGCGTCTGGTAGAACGCGAACTGTTGAGGAGTCAGTGCACCGGTCGCCAAGCCAAGCTGCGCGAAGGTCGGGCCAGCGGGCGCCGAGTAGGCGACCGATCCCGTGATGATCTCGAACGCGCCCGTGAAGAGCTGCTGGAACGGGTTCGCCGGGTTCGGCACGGTGATGTCGTTGACGATCGTTCCGTGGAAGTCGGCCGTCACGAAGACGAGGTTCGTGATTCCCAGCGCCGCGGCCTGCTGCAGGATGAACGCGCGCTCGGCGGCGTAGCCCTCCCAGCGATCCTCGCCCGCCAGCGGTCCGAAGTTCTGGAACGGCATCGACGTCATCAGGAACTTCCACGTCACGCCACGCGCCTGAGCCTGCGCAAGGTCGGCAAGCAGCCGCTGGACCTGCGGCACCCCGAGCATCGTGCGCGTGGGATCGAAGCTCGCCTGAAGGAATGCTCCAACTTCGGCCGGGTCGAACGGGTTCACGACAGGCGTGAGATTCGCGTCACGGAAGCTGCGCGCATCTACCATGAACACGGCGGCATCCTCGCCCCACGCGAACGAACGGTAGAGGTCGGGACGGCCCGCCATGCGCGCGTCGAACGCGGGATTGCCCGTGGCTGACCAGGTCGCGGCGACCATCGGGTTGTGCTCGACGAAGGCCTGCAGTCCGTTCACGTAGAGGCTGCCCTGGTTGTACCAGCCGCTCGCCGCGTCAAACGCGCCACCGCAGAAGTTGTTGGTCACCTCGTGGTCATCGATCATCGCGAACGTGGGCATGGCCGAGGCGAGCTCGCCCCACGGGTCGATGCCGTAGCTCGGTGCATAGTTCTCGATGTGCTTGGCGCGGAACTCATCGAGGGTCGCCGCCGGACCATTGGGCACGGCTGGGCTCGCCACGTCCCCTTAGATCGTGTCTCACAACTTGACGAAGAACTCGAGGCCACGCTCGTCGGCGTTGCCGATGGCGGTGAA
>JASGCG010000420.1 GCA_030054235.1 Bacteroidia bacterium | reverse complement strand
GGATATCCCGCTCGCGAAGAGAGTCGGATATCCATCTTGTGCGCTGGAAATCGTGTTTCGGGTCGCTTCAAGAAGTCACGCCGTCAAGCCCACAGCGCCGCGAGCGGCACCGCGAACATGCCATCGCCGAAGCCGACGGTCACCTCGCCGTCGTACAGCACCACGCCGCAGGTGAACCGCTTGCCCGTCGCCTCACGCAGCCTCCGCAGGCCGCGAAAGTCCGTCGGGTGCACGGTGGAGGACGCCTTGACCTCGACGCCGCTCACGCGCGCGCCGGAATGCTTGATCACGATGTCGACCTCGGCGCCGTCCTTGTCGCGGTAATGCGAGAAATCGATCGGCTCCTCGATGCCCGACGACTGCCGCCGCAGCTCGCCGTAGACGAAGGTCTCGAGCAGCTGCCCGAGCATGGTCCGGTCCTGCCAGAGCTCCGTGGCCGTGATGCCCAGCAGAGCGCACGCAAGGCCGCTGTCGGCCAAGTGCAGCTTGGGGGTCTTCACGAGACGCTTCATGCGATTGCTGTGCCAGGGCGGAAGCTCATCGAGCAGGAAGATGCGCTCCAGCAGCGTGACATAGTCGCGGATGGTCGGACGCGAGACCTCGAACGGGGTCGCGAGCTCGCTCACGTTGATGAGCCGGGCGGTCTGCGACGCTGCCAGCTTCAACAGCTTCGGGATCGCACGCAGCGAGCTGATGCGCGAGAGGTCCCGAAGGTCCCGTTGCACCAGGGCATCCAAGTCGTCCGTGTACCACTGCCGCCGCCTTGCAGCGGTGTTTCGTGCCAGCGCGGCCGGAAAGCCGCCGCCCACGATGCGCTCGGCGAGTTCCTCGCCGAGCCGCGGCGACGTACGAATCTTGAAGTCACCCTTCAGGATGGTTTCGAGGAAACGCGGTTCCTTTCGCGCGAGCTCGCACTGTGCCAACGGATGAAGCCGGATCGAGCCCATCCGGCCGGCGAGCGAGTCAGCCACGCGCGGCACGAGAAGCACGTTCGTGGAACCGGTGAGCAGGAATCGACCGGGTACGCGACGGCGGTCGACCTCGACCTTCAGCGGCAGGAAGAGCTCCGGGGCGCGCTGGACCTCGTCGATGATCACTCGTTCCGGAAGCCGGGCCACGAACCCGGCTGGGTCATCCTGCGCGGCGCGGCGGGAGGCGTCATCGTCGAGGTTGAGGTACTCGAAACCCAGAGGGCGCCCGACCCGCAAGGCCAAAGTGGTCTTGCCGCACTGGCGGGGCCCCTGGACGACCACCACCGGCGTGTCGGCGAGCGCGTCGGCGAGCGACTTCTCGGCAAGCCGCGGGAACTGGGCAGCATCGGGCATGCGTCCGATTGTAACTATGTAGTGCGGCTAATTGCAACCTTTAGATGCGTCTATCTGAAACCCGCTGATGCGTCCGAATGCAATCGGCGTCAGGGCGCCTCGCGATCTCGAGCCAGCCGTCGTGGGGCTGGCCTGTACGCGCCCGCTTGCGGCATCCACAGGATGCGCCGGATCAGGTGCTCGCGGTTGCGGCTGCGCGCCTCGTCGCCGCCGATCTCCTGGTACCGCCGCCGCACCTCGCCTGCGGCCATCGCCCCGAGCTTCCTGCGCTCGGCTTCCACGTCGAACCGAACTCCGGTCGCGGTCATCGTGCATCGTCTGAACGCGGGCTCTCCGCGACCGGCACAGTGACGCTCGACTCGGCCACGAGATCGCGGATTGTCGTGGGATGTCGCGGCGGATTCCGCGACGATTCGCCCGTGGCGCATGTCGTCGAGCCTGCGGATGCCGCGTGCGAGGATGTCGCCGACGGCGCGGATGCGCCGCGTGTCGGTGGCGTGTTCGTGGTGGTTGGTCATGGAAGGGCGGAGTGCGCGATGCCTCTACCCTTGTATTTCCGCGGTCCGGAGGCGAGTCTTCCGAATCGGGGGAGAATGTTGGTGGAAAGTCAGGAGCGGGGGCACCTCAAGGAGTCCGGCGTAGGCGGGCAACGGTGCGACCGCATGGATCACTGCAAGTCACCATGCCGCCTTCGGTCCGCCGCCCTCGAAATG
>JASGCG010000419.1 GCA_030054235.1 Bacteroidia bacterium | reverse complement strand
GACGGCCAGCGTTGCGCTTTCCTTCATGCCCGAGATCGCGCTGCTCACCTGCATGCGCGCAAGCGTACAGCCGGAAGCGCGCGTGCAGCCCGCTACACTCCGCCCCATGCACTTCGACGCACATGGGCCCGTGCTGGCCGACCTGGAGGCGCGGATCAACGCCATCCGCGACTCGCTTTAACTACCCGACCAAGGCACGCGAGCGCGACGAACTCACGGCGCGCATGAACGAGGCGGAGTTCTGGAACGACCCCAAGCGCGCGCAGTCGGTCATCGCCGAACTCAAGGTCAAGCGAGCGCAGATCGAGCCCCTGGAAGAGGTCATGAAGGGCCTCGAGGACGCCGAGGTGGGCTACGACATGGCCATGGAGGCCAACGACGCCGACCTGCTCGCCGAGATCGACGAGCTGCTCTTCGGCCTCGTGGGCAAGATGGAGAAGGTCGAGCTGCAGTCCCTGCTCAGCTCCAAGCACGACCACCGTGGCTGCTTCGTAACGATCCAGGCCGGCGTGGGCGGCACCGAGGCCAACGATTGGGCCGAGATGCTCGAGCGCATGTACCAGTACTACTGGACCACCATGGGCTTCAAGGTCGAGGAGATGAGCCGGACCTACGGCACCGAAGTCGGGATTTCCGAGGTCTCGTACGCCATCCGAGGGCCGTTCGCCTACGGCTACATGAGCTGCGAGCACGGCTCGCACCGGCTCGCGCGCGTGAGCCCCTTCAACGCCGAAGGCAAGCGCCAGACCAGCTTCTGCACCGTCGACGTGACCCCTGAATTCGAGGAGAGCGACCTCGAGATCCCCGAGCGCGATCTCGAGATCGTGCCGTTCGTCCGTGCGAGCGGCCCAGGTGGGCAGAACGTGAACAAGGTCGCGACGGCCATCCGCGTCACGCACATCCCCACCGGGATCCAGGTCGTGGCCAGCACCTATCGCGATCAGCCGCAGAACCGCAAGCAGGCCCTCAGCGTGCTGCGCTCCAAGCTCGAGCAGCTCGAGCAGGAGCGCCGTGACGCCGAGATCCTGGCTGCCAAGGGCGGCAAGGTCGAGCGCGGCTGGGGCACGCAGATCCGTTCGTACGTCTTCTACGACAACCGCGTGAAGGACCACCGGACGAACTACGAGGAGGGCAATCCCCTCCACGTCTTGAACGGCAACATCAAGGCATTCGTCGACGCTGAACTCAAGCGTCGGCGGGCAGAGCGCGAGACCTGACGGATGCTCGCGGCGCCCTCCGCACGGCTGGTCTGGCCCACGCTGGCCGTCCTTGCCATCGCGGCGGGCCTCGCTCTCCAGCTGCCCTTCGTGGTCCCGGCCACGGTGCACCGCGACGTGGCCACGCTGTTGGGGCTTGCCGTCATGGCCTTCGGCTGCGTGGTGGCCCTGCCGCGCCAGCCGCTGTGGAGCCCACCGAACCTGGTGCTCGGTGGCGTGCTGGTCCTCGGTGCATTCCTGGCTGCACTGCTGGCTGATCAGCCGCTTTCGGCGAGCGTGGCCCTGCTGCTGCTGGGTCTCTCGTCGCTCGCCTCGTGCCGATCGCGCTTCGAAGGCCGCATGGTCGCGGTCCTGCCGGCCGTGGCGCTCGGCGCTCTCGCCCTGGTGATGATCCTTGAGCCCTGGCACGACCGTCCGCTTCGGCACCCGTGGCTCGACTTCGTGGGCGACCTGCCCCTGGTGGCCGAACTCGCCTTGTTGCTCGCCGCGACTGCGGCGATCACGCGATCGTGGTACTTCGCGGTGCCACTCTCGGGCGGCATGCCCGGCTGGTTCGGGCTGCTGTGCGGTGCCCTGAGCGCAGCGCTTGCCGTTGGCGGGTGGCAGTTCCTGCAGGACACGGAACTGCGCAACCAACGGAACCGCGCCGCCGAGCACGAGCTCGCGCTCGAGGTGCTGGTCCGATCGAAGTTCGAACTCAACCTCAAGGCCTTCCAGCGGCTGGCTGATCGATGGACAGGCCGCGCCTGGCTCAAGACCCCTGCCATGCAGCAGGACCTCGATTCCTACGCGCGCGATTTCACGGGCATCGTCGGCATCGCGAT
>JASGCG010000418.1 GCA_030054235.1 Bacteroidia bacterium | reverse complement strand
GAGGCTCAGCGTGGATCGAGCCGCGCAGGGTCGCCCCACGGAAGGTCGCACGATGCATCGCGCGCGGTCGTTCGTGCACGCATCATGCGCTGCCTGAACTCGCTCACGATCTCGGCATGCTGCGACGAGACATCGCTCGACTCAGCGGGATCCTTTTCCAGGTCGTAGAGCGCGATGGGTCCATCAGGATCCTTGCGCACGTCCTTCTGCACGGCCTTCCACGGACCGCGCCGCATCGCGCGTTGACCGCCGCTGCTGGCGAACTCCCAATACAGGTCGCGCTCGGGTGCTCGCGGCGCATCGTCGCGACCGGCCGATTCCAGCCAAGGTCGAAGATCGATACCGTCCACGCTGACGTCGGCGGGCGCGATGCCGGCAGCCGCGCACAGCGTGGGCACGAGGTCCCAGCCGGTCACGGGCACATCGAGCACGGTGCCTTCGGCAAGCACGCCCGGCCACCGCATGATCCAGGGCACGCGGATCCCGCCCTCATGCAGGTTCGTCTTGTGCCCTCGCAGGCCACCGGTGCCCTCGAACCACGCCGGGTCGTAGCCACCGATGGCAAACGTGCTGCCGTTGTCGCTCGTGAACACCACGATCGTGCGCTCCCACTGCCCCGAACGGCGCAGGGCCTGCTCGAGCCGCGCGACATGGTCATCGAGCCTCGTCACCATCGCCGCATACGTCGCACGCGGCGCTCGGCACGGCAGGTAGCCCTTGCCGCCCTCGTACGCAGTATCGTCGGCGAGTGCGTGACGCGCGACGGCCTCGGCTGGAGCCTGCAACGCCAAGTGCGGCAACGGGCTCGCGAAGACCAGCAGGAACGGCACCTCGCGCGGAGCCATGATGAAGGACGCCGCCTCGTCCGCCATCAGGTCGGGCGCGTAGAGCGACTCGCTGCGTGACGATGGATCGTTGCCCGCAAGCTCCACGCGCTCGCGGTCGCGGATGAGGTGCGTGGGGTACAGGTTGTGCGCGTGCCGCTGGCAGAGGTAGCCGTAGAAGCGATCGAAGCCCTGCGACAGCGGATCGCCCTCGGTGCCCGTGGTGCCGAGCCCCCACTTGCCGATGAACGCCGTCTCGTAGCCCGCACGCTGCAGGCGCTCGCCGAGCGTTTCGGCGGATGCGGCGAGCGGTGCCTGCCCACCGAACGCATCCTTCGATGGATTGGGGCGCTCCACGTTGTCGCGTACATCGGCATGACCCATGTGCAGGCCAGTCAGCAGCGCACAGCGGCTGGGCGCGCACACCGTGCTGCCGGCGTAGCCGTGGGTGCAGCGGACTCCCGTGGCTGCGAGCGCGTCAATCGCGGGCGTCGTGAATCGCTCTTGCCCCTGGCACGAGAGTTCAGCCCAACCGAGGTCATCGGCGAGGACCACCACGATGTTGGGCTGCGATGGGCGCACGCGAGGCTCCACCACGCGCACCTCGGTACCGGACGACGGATCCTCGCGATCAAGCGCGTGCCGCGTGAGCAGCACGCCCGACCAGACAACCGGCGACGCCGAGACGAGCACTGATGCGATCGCGAGCGCGCGCCCCGTCCGCGGCCGGATGCGCGAGATGACCTCGCACAGCACGATGACGAAGAGCGTCAGGCTGAACTTGAAGCCGACCGCGCCGGGAAGGCCCCAGTCGCGGATGACGACCGCGGCCACCGGGTTCACTTCCGAGCCGCCCTTGCGCAGGATCACCCACGTCAGCACGATGTCGCAGCACGAGAAGAACACGAACGCGATGTAGGCGTTTTCGTGGAGCATGGCCGGCAGGCTGAGGAAGCCCGGCCGCTTGGGCTGCGGATCCATCGCTGCATTGAACCACGCTGCGCGGTCATCCGCGCCCAACCCGCGCTCATCGGCATCGTTTCCTTGCGCTCGTCCTCCCGCGGCCTCGGGTTCCGGCTGCGCGGACGCGCGCGCTGCACCCGGCTCCGCGCGCGCTCCTCCTGCGTCGCTCGGCGGGGCTGGCACCCGCCTCCGATGGTCACGCATCGTGCCGCCTTCGCGACTCCGCAGGCCGCGCAGCTCGGAACCGCTCGGTCGC
>JASGCG010000417.1 GCA_030054235.1 Bacteroidia bacterium | reverse complement strand
AGGTTGTCGAGGTCGGGACCGACGCCACCCCAGCGCTTGTACGCAAGGTTGTCGGCGACCTCGTTGCTGATCTTGAACCAGTGGCCGGGCGGGGTCTCGCTGCTGGGGCCGTCGGCCCAGAACTCGGCGAGCACGCGCGAGAAGTCGCCGCGCTTGACGACGTTGGGTGCGTACGGCTGGCCCGTCACGGGATTCGCCGGCATGCCAGCTCCCCAACGTGGACCAAGGTAGCCCTGGTACAGGGCGTTGAAGTCATCGGCAGGGTTTGCTGGGAGCGGGTTCGCCGTGATGGCCCCCGGCGAGATGTCGATCATCACGCCATCGGCCGGGTCGAGCTGGCCGCTCATGGTGATGACGGTGGCGTGGCTCTGGATGAACGCCGCTGCATTCGAATTGTCCAGCGCGGGAACCGGACCCGGATCGAGGTAGACGTTCCAGGTGTAACCCGCGCGCTGCTTCACTTCACGATCGGCGGCAGTGAGGCTGAACGGCGTCACGAAGCCCCATTCCGGGGACAGGAACGGCGGGAAGCCGCCGGGAATCGGATTGCCGTTCTGGTCGACGAAGAAGTCGAGCGCCAGCGGCTGGTAGCGGCTCGGGTTGATCGCCCACGGATTGCCCGGGAGGTCGACGATCAGCGGATCGTTGATCGGCGCATACTGCTGGTTGGCGTAGCCGTTCTGCTGGTTCGAGCCATCGGTCAGGCCGTACGCGATGACCGCTGCGCCAATCGCGTTGCCGAGATCGGCCGGGGTTCCTCCGGCGGTACCGGTGTACGACGGGTTGTAGCCGAGCGCATTCATGCGCGCCGTGAAGCTGGCCAGGCTGGTGGCCGCGCCGGGGCTGGCGGCGAAACGGTTGTTGAGTACGCGATACGCGGCATACGAGATCGCCATGTTGCGCGCGGCGTTGACATCGCCAGCGGTCATGTCGGGGATGTTGACCGCGATCCCCGGCAAGGCATCGGGATCGAACGCCGCCCACGCATCCCACATCGCCGCGCTCACGTGATAGAGGTTGCGCGCGTGCACCGTGGGCCGAGCTAGGTCGCGGCGGATGGCGGCGAGCATTTCCTCGCTCCACTGCCGGGCAACCGACTGCTGTGCGACGGCGGGTGCTGCGATGGCAGAGGCCATCACGATGGCGACGAGGCTGGTCTTCATGGCATGATTCTCCCACGGCCCCACGTGGAGCCTGAACGCACACAGGATGACATCCTGCGATCGCGACACCACCAATTTCCGGCCGCTTTCGACAATCCATGCCGGTTGACGGCTCGCGGCTAGAGTGCGGTCTCGCGACCCCTGTTGAGGTCTGATAATGCGTTGGACCAACCCCTTCAGCACGCTCGCCCACCTTGCGGCCGCGATCAGCACCCGTGCACCGGGAGCCGTGCTGAGCGTCGCGGTGGTCGCGGCAGCGGTCGGCGGCTGGTTGGGAGCGCTGCATGTACCCCTGGACGCCGACACGAACGCACTGATCGGCCCTGATCGGCCCTTCATGCAGCGGTACCAGGCGTTCCTCGATGAGTTCGGCGACCTCGAGGACATGATCGTGGTCATCGATCCGCTCGGTGCGGATGCGCTTGCCGAGCAACGGGCCGAGGCGGCCGTCCGCGCGGTGCACGGAGCACTGGCAAGGCTGGTCGAGCGTGGCCAGCTGACGTGGGTGCATCACGGCATCTCCACGGACGAGCAATGGCGTGTGGCACCGCACGCGATGTCCGAGCGCGAACTGCACGTACTCGCTCGCGCTCGATCGGCACTGGAACTCTTGGCGCACGGACGGGCGGCTGCGGCGCTGGAGCAAGCCGAGCGCGCCGTCAACGCGACCCTGCCCGAGCGCACCGGGATTGAGTCAGCGATCGTCACCCTCGATGCGCTGGCCCCGCCGGTGGTCGATGACCGCGAGCCTGGCGCCGCGGAGGATCGTCCCGCGCATGCAGGCCACGCTGACGATCGCTCGCTGGGTGCTGCGCTTCCCGAGCGATTCCTGCGCTCCGAGCATGGACGACTTTGGTTCGTGCAGGCCATGCCTGCCAAGG
>JASGCG010000416.1 GCA_030054235.1 Bacteroidia bacterium | reverse complement strand
ATCGCGCTCAGCGTGCGCAAGGGCCCGCCGCTGATGCAGTTCACCCGCACTTTGAGGGGGCCGAGGTCCATCGCCAGATAGCGCGTGGTCGCTTCGAGCGCGGCCTTGGCCACGCCCATGACGTTGTAGCCGGGCACGGCCTTCTCGGCGCCGTAGTACGAGAGCGCGATCATGCTGCCGCCGCTCGGCATCAGGTCGACGCAACGATTGGCCATGGCCATGTACGTGAACGCGCTGATGTCCATGGCCTGCGTGAAGACCTGGCGCGGGGTCGCCGTGAAGACACCCTGGTCCATGCGCAGCCAGCTCTTGTCGGCGTAGGCGATCGAGTGCACGAGGAAGTCGATCGTGCCGAACTCGGCCTTGATGCGGCTGAAGACCGCATCGAGGTCAGCATCATTCGCCGCATCCATCGGGGCGAGCCAAGGGTCCTTCACGCCCAGTTCCTCGACGGCCATCCGGCAGCGACGTTCCATCTTCTCGCCCGGCAGGTGCGTGAACAGGCACTGTGCGCCTTCGCGCACCAGGCTCTGGGTGATGTACCAGGCGTACGAGTGGTCGTTGGCGATGCCGGTGACGAGGCCGCGCTTGCCCTGCATGAATCCCATCGAGATGGCTCCTTGGCTTGGGGGTGAAGCGCACGCGGAGGGATTCGAACCCCCAACCCTCGGTTCCGAAGACCGATGCTCTATCCGTTGAGCTACGCGTGCAGGAGCTTGGGATGGTAGCGCAACCTCCTGCCCTACACTGCGGTCGTGTCCACGCCACTGGGCGATCCCAACCTCGACCGCCCACGCTCGATCCTGCTCGTGGATGACGAGCCGCTGAACCGCGACATGCTCAGCCGCCGTCTCGGCAAGGCCGGCTTCGAGGTCGCGACCGCCAGCGACGGCACCGATGCTCTGACCCAGATCCAGGCGAAGCGACCCGATCTGGTGCTGCTGGACCTGCTCATGCCCGGCATGTCGGGGCTCGATGTGCTGCGCGAGATCCGGCGCACCGTCGATCCCACGGAACTCCCCGTCGTGGTCGCCACGGCCCTGCACGAGACGAGTTTCCTCGTGGAGGCGATGGGAGCCGGCGCCAACGACTTCGTCACCAAGCCGCTCGATTTCCCGGTGGTGCTGGCGCGGGTGGAAACACAGCTTCGCGCCAAGGGGATCGCCGACCGCAACCGCACGCTGACGTCGAGGCTGGAGGTGGCACGCACACGTCTCGAAGTCGCCAACCGTGAGCTCGCCCAGATGTTCGGCGAGCTCGAGCGCGAGGCCGACATGGATCGCCGATCGCGCGATACCGCGCGACAGCGACTCCACAGCATGGCGGTGCTCGGGGACCGCGCCTCCAAGGGGATCGACCAGGATGTCGTGATGCACGATCTCCTGCTCGGTGGCATGGTCGCCCTGCAGGCGACCAGCGCGGCGCTCTACCGGGTCGATGGCGAAGCACTGCGCCGTCAGTACGCCGTGCCCGATGCCGCACAGATGCCCGAGGAACTGCCGCTCGACGGCCAGACCATCCTCGCGCGCATCGCCCACGGCCACTCGGTGCTCACGGAAACCTGCAAGCCCTTCGGCACCGGTACGGCAGTCCCCGCGCTCGGCGCCCCGATGGTGGATCCTGACGGCGAGGTGCAGGCCGTGGTGCTCCTCATGCGCGGCCCCTCGAGCCCCTTCGCCCGCGAAGACGAGAACGCCGTGGCGAGCCTCGCGGCGATCCTCGAAGGCGCCCTGCAGCGCACATCGCTCACGCGCACGAACATCGAGCGCATGATCCGCATGGCCGGCATGCGCGATCCGAGCGAGACCTTCTCGCACACCAACCGTGTCGCCGGCATGTCGCTGGTCCTGTTCAACGCCTGGTGCGACCGGCACGCGATCCCGATGGAGCGCCGCTTGCGCGAGACCGACCTGCTGCGCACCGGCGCCATGCTCCACGACGTCGGCAAGGTCGCCATCCCCGACGGCATCCTCAAGAAGCCAGCCCCGCTCACGCCCGATGAGTACGCGACCATGATGGGGCACACGTCCGAGGGCGCCGCGCTCTTCAG
>JASGCG010000415.1 GCA_030054235.1 Bacteroidia bacterium | reverse complement strand
GATCATGCCGAGCACCGGTCGCGCCGGGATTCCGGCTGCGCGCAGCGTGGCAACGCACGCCGCGCACAGGTCGTAGACCGAGCCCTTGCGCGATTCCATCGCACTTGCCGCACCCTGCAGCTGGAAGCCGCGCGTGGCGGTCGTGTCGGTGATGTTGCCGAAGCTGTCGATGCCGCGGAACCACAGCACCGTGTGCCGCACGAGGTCCTTGGTCGCGAGCCAGATCGGGACATCCTTGAGTTTGCCGCCCGAGACCGACTGCACATGCTGCTCGAAGCGTGGATCGTCGCTCTCGATCGCCACCGAGGGCTTGAGCCACGGCTCGACCTCGGTCGGCCACGACCGCGGCCAGGTCACGCGCTGCGCCTGGTCCTCGTCCACGAGGCTCGACCAGACCTGCACGCGCCACTGCAGTTCCCACTGGATCGACTGGCAGCTCACGGCGCCGGTGTCGAGCGTGACCAAGCGCGTGCCGCCGAGCGAGTCGGCCATCGAGACGGGGATCGATCGGCGCGGCGCACCGGTGAGCGTGGCGGTCGCCCGGATGCTCGCGGGATCAACGCGCGACCACGTGTCGAGCGTGGACATCGAGAGCACCAAGCGATTGGTCGTCAAGCGCATCGTCTCGGTGTTGCTGGCGACCTCGCCCTCCTGGAAGGCAGGGATCCCGAGCACCTGCACACGGAAGGTCATGTCGTAGAGCCAGGGATCGACGCGCCATGCCGGCGGGTTCGGCGGTCGGCCCGCCAAGTCGCTCACGCCGGGGGCGGGGGGCGGCGACTGCACGCGCGCGGGCCAGGGCAGACTGGTGGCGAGGGCTGCGCCGAGAAAGCCCCGACGATCGATCTGGAGGGCATCCATCGTCACGGGTGGCGGCTGGTGCATGGCGTCAGCCGAAGACGCTCGGCGCGTCAGGCACCAGGATGATGAACATCGTGTTGAGGAACTCCGCGAGCACCAGGTTCGCCGCAATGATCGCGATGAAGCTCGTGACGAAGGAGCTCGTCGCGGCTTGCCCTACGCCGGCGGCTCCGGGCTGGCAGGTGAAGCCCCGGTAGCAGGCGATCGCACCGATGCAGAGCCCGAAGACGGTGGCCTTGACCAGGCCGTTGATCGGGTCGAGCAGGTAGACGATCTGCTGAACGTAGTGCCAGAACTCGGCATCGGCCACCCCGAAGATGCGGACGGTGACGAGCCAGGCCCCGGCCGTTCCCAGCGCGTCGCTGATGATCGTCAGGATCGGCGTCATGATGATGCACGCCACGATGCGAGGCACCACGAGGATCCGAATCGGGTCGGCATCCATCGCGCGCATCGCGTCGAGCTGTTCGGTGATGCGCATGGTGCCGAGCTCCGCGCTGAGCGCGCCGCCCACGCGACCGGCGACCATGACCGCACTGAGCACCGGCCCGATCTGCTTGCAGACGCTGACCACGATCACGCCACCGATGCGGTCTTCCTGCCCGATCGCCTGGAACTGATCGAAGCCCTCGAGCGCGAGGATCATGCCGATGAACGCGCCCGTGATGCCGACCACCGGAATCGAGAGCACACCCACGGAGTAGAGCTGCGGGAAAATGAGGCTCGGTCGCAGGCAGCGCGCCGGGTGGGCGATCAATCGCTGCACCGCCGCGAGGAAGAACTGCATGAAGTCGCCGAAGCCCGCGACGGCGTCGTAGGTGGTCGAACCGACCTTGGAGACTGCGTGGACGACGGCCATACGTGAAGCGTAGCGCAGGGCAGAACCGGGTCCTGCGGTTGGCCGTCGCACGGGCGGCGGACGTGAGGGCTCCGGTAGGTGCCAGCCCGCCAAATGAAGCGGGCGCCCGGTCAGTCCGGGCGCCCGCGGAGTCAAGCTCTGGTCAGGGCAGCGTCACTCGCAGGGCAGGTTGAAGACCGCGAGGAAGGCTCCCAAGTCCGCACCGTCGGTCAGGCCATCGCCCGAGATGTCGCCACTAGACGTACCCCATGCGGCCAGCAGTGCGCCAAGGTCCGCGCCGTCCCGAAGGCCATCGGAGTTGAAGTCACCGACGCAGGTCGAACCGCCGCAG
>JASGCG010000414.1 GCA_030054235.1 Bacteroidia bacterium | reverse complement strand
CGGACAACGTGCAGCAGGGGCAGGCGGGCTACGTCTTCCCGCAGAACGTCGCGGAGTCGTCCCTGGCCGAAGCCGACACCAGCTTCGGCGACCCGGAAGAGACCAACATGCTGCTCTCGGGCATCGCGAATCTGGTCACCACGCGCAGTGACGTCTTCACGGTCTACATCCGCATCCGCTCGTTCACGCAGAACCCGGCAACCGGTCGCTGGGATGCCTCGGACCGCGAGAACGTGATCGAAGACACGCGCTACGTCATGCTGGTCGATCGATCAAACGTCGACCGCCCCGGCGAGCAGCCACGCGTGCTCTACGTCGAACGGGTCGACGACTGATCGCATGCACCATGCACGGCACATCCAGGCCCAGTCCCTCGTCACGCTCATCCGCTGGCAGGGCTGGGTCCTTTCATCTTCCTCGATGGTCCAGCGGAACGGCCGAGCGTGACTGCGTCGACCGTCACGAGCGCTTCCGCTGCGAGCGAGGCACCGGCTCGGTTGCCTCGCCACATCGCCGTCATCATGGACGGCAACGGGCGCTGGGCGCAGGCGCGGGGCCAGTCGCGGCTGCTCGGCCATGCCGCCGGGGCGGAGCGCGCGAAGGAACTCACTGAACGCTGCGGCACGCTCGGGGTCGAGGTCCTGACGCTCTACAGCTTCAGCGTCGAGAACTGGAATCGGCCCGCGGACGAGGTGGCTGGCCTCATGGAACTGGCTGCGTTCCAATTGGCGGCGGAACGCGAGGCGCTCGCGGCGAGCAATGTGCGGTTCCGGCATCTTGGCTCGCGCGAGGGCTTGCCGCAGCGGGTGCTTGATGAGCTCGATGCCACGGAGCGGCGCACGGCCGCGTGCACGGGGCTGACGCTCTGCCTGGCCTTGAACTACGGCTCGCGCAGCGAGATCGTGGCGGCGGTCCGCGCGATCGCGGAGCGCGTGCAGGCGGGCACGCTGGCGCCATCGGCGATCGATGAGTCGGTCATCTCGAGCAGCCTGTACACGGCGGGGCTGCCCGATCCCGACTTGGTCATCCGGACGGCAGGCGAGAGCCGCGTGTCGAACTACCTTCTGTGGCAGATCTCCTACGCCGAGCTTCACGTGACCGGCACGCTCTGGCCTGACTTTGACGCTGCGGCTCTTGATCGCGCGCTGTCCGATTACGCCGGCCGCACCCGCAAGTGGGGCCGCGTCGCCGGTCAGGAGGGCACGTGAAGTTCGGGATTGTGACGAACCCACGCTGGCGCGCCTCCGTGCGATCCGTACACTTCTTCGGGCGTTCCGGCCGGCACCACTCTCCATGATGTTCCGATCCCACGAGTCATCCGTTTCGCGCACGGTGCGATCTTCCGCGGGCGTTGGCTTCTGCCTTGCAGCCCTCGCCATGCTCGCTGCGCTGGAGGTCGTCGCTGCGACTGCCGTGCGCGCCGACTCGGCGATCTGTGACAACGTCTTCGTCGGCGACCTGAACAACGACAAGAAGGTCACCGTCGCCGACATCACGGTCTTCCAGCAGTTGCGGGCGACCGGTACCTACTCGGCTTGCGCCGACTTCACGCGCGATGGCATCTTGAACGACGCCGACGGAACGGTGCTCTCCACGCTCGTCAACTTCAACTCCGATCCAGTGACGGGTGGCGGCAAGTTTCGCGTTCCCAACATCACGTTGAACGAGCTTCGGCTCGGCGTTCCATCGTTGCTGACACCTCTGCAGCAGCGCTACGTGGAACTTCGAATTCCGCAGTCCAGTTTCCCCACCAACTACGCGTGGAACGGGACGCTCCCGGAGGGGTATTCGCTGGTCATCGTCGGGCGGACCCTGAGCGACCAGGGCCTACCGGACCAAGGGGTCATCCTGCGTTCGATCGATCTCACGGGCCTGCAGTTCCAGCGGGACGGCTCGTCTGCGGGGTACGCACTGATCCTGCAAGCCCAGGAGCCTGGTTCCCTGCCGGTCTACAACCTGCCGACACCCAACATCCCGGTGTTTCGGACCGAGGAATTGAACTTCAGTGCGCCATCGGTGCTGCCCATCGGCAATCCTGCCCAGCGCAACATCACG
>JASGCG010000413.1 GCA_030054235.1 Bacteroidia bacterium | reverse complement strand
AGCCGGCCACGCGCGGCTTCACCGAGGGATCGATCGACGTCGCCTTCTTCCACGCGCTCTCTGCGGGTGCATCGAGGCCGACCGCCACCAGCAGCTCAGCGAAGCGCAACTGGTGCGACGCGTCGCGGTCATCCATCACCTTGTCGAAGAGCCGCTTGAACTCGCTCGGCGTGAGCTCGGTCCACTCGATGCGACCGAAGTCGCCCGTGAACGCGTCATCGTCCCAGCTGGCGAGCACCCCTGCCACGATCGTGCCCTTCACCAGCTTCACGCGGATGCGCAGCGGCTTGTCGGGGCGTGTCTCCTTGATCGCGGTGCCCACGTTGGGTGCGGGAGCAGCGCTCGCCGCGGTATCACCTGCCGGAGCTGCAGGTGCGCTTGGGGACTGAGCGAGCACCGCGGCAAGCACCATCGCGATCAAGGTGGCCATGGGCTGATTGTCGCGCGCGATTGGCGCGTTGGGCGCAAAAATTCCAGCAGCCGCGCTCTGCGGCGAACCACAGGCCCTGTGGCCCGGAACACCATGCGCAGCAACAGGTTGCGCGACCTCAAGACCATCAGCCGCCGGGAGCCGATCCCGGCGGCACGACGATCCCCGCGATTCCCGCGGTCTTGACTTGAGTCCTTCGCCGCGGAATCCGATCCTTCAGCGTGGCTGCTGCAGGATGCTGAGCAGCCGACAGGGAATGCGCTCCGCTGGCACGCCACGTGCAACCGGATCGCGAGCAACGACGGGCACGGCCCCTACCATCCGCGTCCCACCAAGGAGGCTTCGATGTACGAACGACTGACCGACCGCGCGCGCAAGGTGATGGCCCTGGCCAACCAGGAAGCCCAGCGCTTCAACCACGAGTACATCGGCACGGAGCACATCCTGCTGGGCCTCGTCAAGGAAGGCTCCGGCGTCGGCGCCAACGTCCTCAAGAACCTCGGCATCGACCTGCGCAAGGTCCGGCTGGAGGTCGAGAAGCTCGTCAAGAGCGGCCCCGAGATGGTCACCATGGGCAAGCTGCCCCAGACTCCGCGCGCCAAGAAGGTCGTGGAGTACGCCATCGAGGAAGCCCGCAACCTGAACCACAACTACGTCGGCACCGAGCACCTGCTGCTTGGCCTCCTGCGCGAGCAGGATGGCGTGGCGGCGCAGGTCCTGCTGAACCTTGGCCTGAAGCTCGATGACGTCCGCGAGGAAGTGCTGAACCTCCTCGGCGCCGGCGGCGAAGCCGAGGAAACCAGCCAGCAGCCTCAGGCTCCCGAGGGCGAGGCCTCCGCGCCGTCGCCCGAACCCGGTCGCCGCGCCGCGGGCAAGAGCAAGACCCCTGCCCTCGACAGCTTCGGCCACGACCTGACCGAGATGGCCCGCAACGGCGAGCTTGATCCGGTCATCGGCCGCGCGGGCGAGATCGAGCGCCTGATCCAGGTGCTCTGCCGACGCACGAAGAACAACCCCGTGCTCCTGGGCGAGGCTGGCGTCGGCAAGACCGCCATCGCCGAGGGCCTGGCCCGCGCCATCGTCGCGCAGGACGTGCCCGAGATCCTCCACGACAAGCGCCTCATCGCGCTCGACCTCGCGGCCATGGTCGCCGGCACCAAGTACCGCGGCCAGTTCGAAGAGCGCATCAAGGCCGTCATGAACGAAGTCAAGCGTTCGAAGAACGTGATGCTCTTCATCGACGAGCTCCACACGCTCGTCGGCGCCGGCGGCGCGGAAGGCGCGATCGACGCGAGCAACGTGCTGAAGCCTGCGCTGGCACGCGGCGAGATCCAGTGCAACGGCGCCACGACCTACGATGAGTTCCGTAAGTACGTCGAGAAGGACCCGGCCCTCGAGCGGCGCTTCCAGCCGATCACGGTCGAGCCGCCGAACGCCGAGCAGACCTTCGAGATTCTCAAGGGCCTGCGCGAGAAGTACGAAGCCCACCACAAGGTGCGCTTCGGCGACGATGCCCTGCGCGCCGCGGTCGACCTCAGCGGCCGCTATATCACCGGCCGCGTGCAGCCGGACAAGTCGATCGACGTGCTTGACGAGGCTGGCGCCCGCATGCGCATGAAGACCATGAGCAAGCCGCCAGAC
>JASGCG010000412.1 GCA_030054235.1 Bacteroidia bacterium | reverse complement strand
CGGACGCCTTCGCGCCAGTCGCCGACCAGCTTGATGACCTTGATGTCGCGCGACTCGTACTCGAACACTCGCAGCGCGCAGGCGAAAAGCTCTGGTCCCATGTGTGCGTCATACGACGACGTCAGATTTTGGAACCGCCGTCGAAAGCTCTTGGCGCTGGCCGTTTCGTTGTCCTCGTCCTGTGCAATCAGGACTCGACGCTGCTCGATGACGAACGCAGGGTCTTGGCCCTCGACGATGGCGACGCATGCTGCCGCTGCCACCCACGCGTTAGACATGTGCCGTCTCGTTGAGGTCTTGCTAGCGCTCGAAATGACCAGCTCTGCAACTCTTCCGAAGCGAGATGCGTGAATCTCCGCGACCGTGTGCTGGTCGACTCTCCGACGACTCCCGCCTTTGATGCTCGCGGTCGCTGTGATGAGTGCGACGACCGCAGGGTTCATCTTGAGTCGGTCACCGATGGTGCGCCCGATGCCACAGTCGAGCGCCTCGAACGACACCGATGGGGCGTTCATCGTCACCATCATCGGCACGATGCAGTTCGACTGCACGACCGCAGAGAGACGGTGCTGGCCGTCAATCAGGATTCCGTTCACGTCGAACGCGACGCCTTGATGCGTCAACTGCCACTGCCCGCGCTGCATCTGCTGCGCGTACCCTGCGACAACGGTGGGCCGCATCGGCCGGTTGTGCTGCGCGTTCTTGGCCAGCCACGCCGCAGCCAGCGCCGGGTCGACCATCATCACGTTGGACTTCATTTCCATCTCCACTCTCCTTGCCTGCACCCCTGCAGGCTCATGTGCCCACGCTTGTGGGCTGTTAGGGCTAGTTCAGCTCGTCCTCGACTTGCACGATCTCTTGCGGGCTGAGCTGCACGACACGCCATGTGCCGCGCCGCTTGAACCACGCTTGCGCGACCTCCCACCCCTCTGGCTCACCGGGGCAGTCCCAACTCACGCAGCAGCCCGGGCTCCAGTCGGCCTCGACCACAAGGTCGACCGGCTCGTCGAGCGGCCCACGGTAGATGGTCACGTCGTAGCCGCTGGGCGGCACACGGCGCACCGTCTGCCGTCCGGCAGCGCAGAGCTGGTTGAGCCGAGCGCACCGCCGCTGCAGATACCGCTCACGGCTCGTCATGGCTGCCTCCGGGTGGTGGGCCGTCCATGTCGCCGGGCGCGAAGAACTCGGGGTCGTCGAAGTCGGCGCTGTCCTTGGCTGGCGCGGGAACGACGACCTTGAACGGCTTGGTGTCTCGCACCCGCGTCACCCGCAGACGGTCGGCCTCGGGCACCGAGAGCACGCACCGCGAGGCCAGGCGGTCGATGGCGTCCCGCTGTCGCTCGATCTGGTTCAAGGCGTTGGCCTGCATGTCCCAGCACGCCGAGGTGCTGTCAGAGTTACGCACGCCCAGCTCGTCGATGCACTGCATCGTGGCGCGCTCGATGCTCTTGCCCACCTGCTCGCCGTTCTGGGCCCCGACGAGGAAGGTGATGCTGGCCCCGGCACACATGCCGAGGATGATGCTCACCCAGTCGATGCTCTTGGGCTCTGGCGTGCCCACCGTGATGTCGCTCATGGCTGCACCGCCTTGCGCGCAGCGTCGAGCGCGGCGTCAAGCTCGGTGCGCCAGCTCTCGATGGACGAGTCCGCGCAGACGAGCAGCGCGCCGAGCGCGGTGCTTACGCGGCGCACGGCAAAGATGTGGTCCAGCGAGCCGCGCTTGTCGGGCGCGCTGAACAGCATGTGCACCTCAGTCTGAGCGTCCGTAGACAGCGCCGACCACTCTCCGCCTCGCATAGCCATCACTCCACCTCCTGAGTGCTCGTCTCGTACTCGACGACGGCGTCCAGCGCCGCGTCACGCTCAGCGCGCCACTTGGCTAGGGCCTCACGGCCACGCGACGTGGTGAGGTAGGACACAGCGCCGCGCAGTCGACCGAGCGGGGCCGTGCCGATGTCGACGCCGTCACGCGCCAGTAGCTGCTCGACGAAGTCCGGCACGTCGTCGCCGATGCCGAGCAGTTCGCCCGTGAGGCCGGTGCGCGTGTCGGGCTCGATGACTGCCGCAGGCTG
>JASGCG010000411.1 GCA_030054235.1 Bacteroidia bacterium | reverse complement strand
TCGGCGAGTTGCCGGCCATCGAGCTGGTCCTCGATGGCAGCGAACCGCTCGGCCAGGCCCTCGATCCGCACGATCTCGTGCGCATCGTCCATCGCGATGCGGCGACGGCGCGCTTCGCGGCGAACCGAACCCATGACCACCTTGACTGCGATGCCGCGCAGCCACGGCCCGAGCGGGCGCGAGGCATCGAACTCGGCGCGGCGGGTCCAGGCGATGGCGAGGGTGTCCTGCACGAGATCCTCCACGACATCGCTCGAGGCCACGCGGCCACGGCATGCAGCCGCAATGAAACCGACCAGCAGGAACCGCTCCTGCGCGAGCCGACGGTCGAAGGTGTCGGGACTCTCCATGGGTCGAATCAGCCGTTGCTGCGGGATGTCCCTTGGGGTTGCCGCGCCCGCGCACCGCCGGACAGCCCCAAGGCGGAAATCACGAGCCCAGCCGGCGTGGATGCCCGGCCGAGAACACCGACGCGTACATGGCGCCCTGGACAGCGGCAAACAGTGGAATCCCCAGGAGCGGCAGGCCAACACAGAGCAGGAATACGCTCAGGGCCAGCACGATCCCGTACACGAACAGCAGCGCGAACATCGCCGGCGCCTTGCCCGCGGTGAGCGACCACGAACGTCGGAGCGTGGCTTCAAGGCCTTCCTTGGGCAACGAGGGATCGGCAGCGAGCGCGCCCATGAAGACCAGGCGCGGAGCGATCCAGATCGAGACGGCCAAGGCTCCAACGACACACAGCATGAGTCCGATCACTCCAGAGGTGCCGAGTTGGTTGAACTCGCCCTTGAACCTGAAGCCCACGTCAGCCCCCAGCATCACCACTCCGGGCAGCATGGCTACCAGGAACCCCACCCCGATCAACAGGATCGACACGAAGTACGCCAGCACGACCGTCCAGTAGCGCTGGAAGCCGATGAAGAGGTCCGCGACCTGGCCCGCACCACGAGCAGCGCGTGCGCCAGCCACCACGAAGCCCGCGAGCAGCGGACCTCCGACGAAGATCGAGAGCAGCCATCCGAACAGATCGAGCCCGAGCGTACCGGGCGCGGTGGTGCCGGACTGCTCCGCCGCCGCACGCAGCATCCCAGCGATCATGCCCGGCACGCCGAGCGCGTACGACAGTGCCAGGTAGACCAGCCCGATCAGCACGAGCGCGCTCCACCTTGCCTTGAAGGCCTTGTGGCCAAGCTGCGACGAACCACCGTAGGTGAAGGCTGGCAACTCCTCTTCAGGAATCGGTGTCGTGGCCAGTGGCGGGTGCGCCGCACCGAGCACCGCATCGGCGCGCGCGGTCATGCTGCCGCCTGTGCCCAGCTGCGTGAGCAGCGCCGCGATCACGGGGTCCTGCGATGCGTGGGTCCACGCGGTGTCCCCCACCACGCAGACCTTGGTCCCGGCGGTGATGCGGCCAAGGGCCACCATGCGTTCGATGGCCACGCGATCGTGCGGTCCCGTGGGCTGTCCCGATTCGACGACGTACCAGTGCATGCTCGGCCTCCTGCGCAGGGCGCGCGAGGAGGATAGATCAGCCGCCGTGCTGGTGCGATGGCGCCGACCGCCCCCGCCCGCCGCGCAATCGCAGTGAATACAGCAGGAAGAAGAAGGTCGGCACCACGAGCTGGTCCATGATCGTCGACCCGAGCATGCCGCCGAAGACCGACACGCCGATCGAGCGGCGGCTCTGCGCCCCGGCACCGACCGCGATCACGAGCGGCAGGATCCCCAGAATGAAGCTCAGGCTCGTCATCATGATCGGTCGCAGGCGCAGGCGCGAAGCCTCGCTCGCCGCCTGCAGCGGGGTCTCGCCGCCATCAGCGCGAACCTTCGCGAACTCGACGATCAGGATGGCGTTCTTCGCGGCCAGGCCAACGAGCATGACCAACCCGATCTGCGCGTACACATCCAGCGACCGCCCGGTCCAGTGCAGGGCGATCAGCGCGAACAGCACGGCGAAGGCCACCGCCAGCAGCACGTTGAAGGGCAGCACCCAGCTTTCGTACAGCGCCGCGAGCAGCAGGAAGACCGCGATGATCGCCATCGAGAAGATCACCGGCGCCAGGCCGCTGGCCT
>JASGCG010000410.1 GCA_030054235.1 Bacteroidia bacterium | reverse complement strand
GGGCGTGAGGAACCGGAAGCTCGAGACCGGCGGATTGCCCGCGCCGCCCGGGTTGTTCACGATCTCGACTTCATCGCCGCCGATCGGATTCAGCATCTGCACGCGGGTTCCGCCGGCATAGAGCAGCTGTCCGTTGCCGAGCGGCCAGACACCGCGCGGGCTGGTGAAGGTGGGGTAGAAGTTGTCCAGGGTCCCGGACGCCGAGACCAACCATAGCCCGAAGGGCGAGCTGAATCCCGCGACCCAGACTGCACCATTGCCTGCGGGTGCGACCTGCTGCGGGAAGTCGAACTCGCTCACGCCATCAGAGTTGAAGAACGGTGGGTTCTGCACCACCCCTGCATCGCTGACGAACTCGAGATCCTCGCCGCCGATCGCTGCCTCACCCGAGTCGGCCACCATGAATCCGCCGGGAACCGGCAGGATGCCGCGCGGATTGCGCATGAGTGGACTCTGCAGGAAGAGTTCGAAGCCCGAACCATCGAGGTTCATGCGCCAGATGCGACCTGGCTCGGAGAGCGTCGTCACGAACGGCTCGGTCACGTAGATCTTGCCATCCTTGATGCAGCAGCCGAAGGTGCGGGTGAGCCCCTGCGCGGGGCCGCAGAGTTCGCGGATGAAGACGCCCTGCGCACTGAACTCGCGCACGGTGGCGTCGACCTCGTCGGTCACGATCATCGTGCCCGACGGGCTGGCCACGACCTGGATCGGCTGGTTCAGGTAGGCCACGTCGACGATCACGTTCTGGCTGACGATGGCGCCGGTCGTGGCATCGAATGCCCAGATGGTCTCGCGCAGCGAGTCAGGACAGAGCAGGACTGGATTGCCTCCGTCCGGCAGGGCGAGCGCAAGGCAGGCGATGATCGTGGCAAGCATGGGCATCCGAGTGTAGGACCGGTCTTGCGCAGGTCAAATCGCAGTCACGGATTCCGGTCAGCCCGGCCGGGAAACTCCAAGCGCCCGCAGGATCACCAGCGCTCGGTCGCGTCTTTGGGGGCCAGGTGCCAGGGGGACGCCTCGACGCCGTTGATCCGCGTGTTGCCCGGGATCGTGGTGGTGCGCACCGTGTGCAGGAAGTCGCACGGGAAGGGAAGGCTCGGCTTGGACAGCGCATCAAGGCGCGCCGTCTCCGACGGAGCGAGCGCAACGGCGCACGCGCCGAGGTTGTCCTCGAGCTGCGCCATCGTGCGCGCACCGAGGATCGTGCTGGTCACGCCGCTGCGGTCCATGACCCAGCGCAGCGCGACTTGCGCCGGCGTTGCGCCATGCACCGCGGCGATGTCGCGAAGGGCATCGACGATCGCGAAGGTGGCCTCGTTCAGGTACGTGCTGTCGCTGCGCACGCGCGTGGAGCCGTCGTCCTTGGGGCGATGCGTGCGATCGAACTTGCCCGAGAGCACGCCGCCGCGCAGGGGGCCCCACGGCGTCACGCCCAGGCCGAGCGCGCGCGCCATCGGCATCAGCTCGCCCTCGACCGTGCGCTGCAGCAGCGAGTACTCGATCTGCAGCGCCACGAACGGGACCCAGCCCTTCAGGATCGCCTCGTACTGCATCTGCGTGCAGACCCATGCCGGGTGATCGCTCAGTCCGAGGTAGCGCACCTTGCCTGAACGCACCAGCATGTCGAGCGTGTGCACGGTCTCGTCCACCGGCGTGTGCGGATCCAGGAAGTGCACCCAGAGCAGGTCGATGTGGTCGGTGCGAAGCCGACGCAGCGAGTCCTCGACCTGGTGCATGATGGCCTTGCGACCCGAGCCGCCGCCGTTGGGATCGCCCACGTGCATGCCGCCGCCGAACTTGGTCGCGAGCACCATGCGGTCGCGCAGTCCCTTGCCGCCGCCGGTCGTGAACCACTCGCCGAGGATCGCCTCGCTGTGGCCCTTGGTGTAGATGTTGGCCGTGTCGATGAAGTTGCCGCCGCGGGCGACGAAGCGCTCGAGCTGTGCGATCGATTCCTCGGGCCCGGTGCCGAAGCCCCACTCCGTGCCGAAGGTCATCGCCCCGAAGCAGAGCGGGCTCACGCGAAGGCCGGATCGGCCGAGGGTGACGTAGTGGTCGAGTGCCATGCGGGCACTCTAGGTCCACGC
>JASGCG010000409.1 GCA_030054235.1 Bacteroidia bacterium | reverse complement strand
GGCGGTGGCCGGCCTGTACGCGCGCAGCCGCGTCCGCCGGGCGATGCGATCGATCGTCGTCACCGACCGCGACGCGGACGACCTCGCCGCCTGCCTGAACGAGTGGCGGCCGGTGGATCTGCGCCGCGTCCCGAAGCGAGGAGCGATCGCGCCGCGGCTTGACCTTCTCGACCGCCTCGAACGGATCGTGCGGCTGCTCGGCTGGCGCTCGATCGCCGTGGTCGTCGACGGCGTCGGCGACGACGCGGTCTCGCGCCCCGCGATCAAGGCCCTGCTCGATGAGCGCATCGTCCAGCGGTCCGGGACATCGGTGGTGCTCGCCGCACCCCCGGCGGCCGTGGCTGACCTGCGTGTGCCGTGCTCGCGCGTCGTGCTCGACTGGCCAGTCCCGGCGCTGCGACGACTGATCCAGTCCCGCCTGGACCGGTGCGCGGATCGTCCGCTGGCGGCACCGTCGTTCGATGCGCTATTCGAGCAGGCCATCTCGCACGAGGAGCTCGATGCGTGGCTGGCGCGATGGGCCACGCCTCGCGCCGCGCTCGACGCGATGGATCGACTGATCAGCGCACACACAGATCCGCCCGTGCCGCGATCAGTGCTCGACAGCTTTGACGAACTCGTCGTCGATGTTCCTTCGCCGATGGTGCAGCCGATCACGCGGGCGACGTTGGAGCGCGTGCTGGGTCGGCAGCGTCCGGCGTAGGCACGTGGCGCGGTCATGCCGACGTGCACATCGTCGACGGAGGTCACGCACGCTTGGATCACATCGAATCATGCAGCGGCGGTGCCGCCGGGCTGGGCTCACTCGCCCGGGATGTGCGTGATCACGCCTTCCCAGGGACTGCTCGCGCTGGCGAACTTCCGTCGCGGGATGCGGCCGCTGCGCGCGCCGTGCCAGCCTGCCTCGAGGGCGAGTCGCATCGCATGCGCCATGCGCACGGGATCCTTGGCATGCGCGATGCCGGTGTTGAGCAGCACGCCGTCCGCGCCGAGCTCCATGGCGATCGTGATGTCGCTCGGCGTCCCCACGCCGGCATCCACGATGACGGGATAGTCGGGCGATCCGCCGTGCGAGGGATCCTTCAGCAACTCGAGGATGATCGCGATCGCGCTGGGATTGGCGATGCCACGGCCCGAACCGATGGGACTGCCCGCTGGCATGACGCTGGTGGCACCCGCATCACGGAGCCGCACGGCCATGATCGGATCGTCGCTCGAGTAGCACAGCACCTCGAAGCCATCCTTGACGAGTTCGCGGCAGGCTTCGAGCGTGCCCACCGGATCGGGCAGGAGCGTCGTGCGGTCGCCGAGCACCTCAAGCTTCACCCAGCGTGCGCCGGCGTTGCCCAGTTGCTCGAGGAGCTCGCGACCCAGGCGTGCGACGCGGATGGCATCGTCGGCGCTGAAGCAGCCGGCCGTGTTGGGGAGGATGGTGTAGCGATCGGTGTCGAGGGCATCGAGCAGCGATCGCCCGTTCGCATCGACAAGGCGTTCGCGTCGCACCGCAACCGTCACCGCGGTGCAGCCGCTTGCCTCGAGCGCGGCGTTCATGGTGGCGTGGTCGGGGTACTTGCCCGTGCCGGTCACGAGCCGGCTGCGGAGCGCGAACGAGCCAACGGTGAGCGGGGGCGGGTTCATGGTCGTTGCATGCATGGCGTCATCCTCCACCGACCAGCGTGACCACCTCGACCCGGTCGTCATGCTTCAGGGGCGTCTCGCCGTGCAGCCGCTTGGGCACCAGCGCGCGGTTCACTTCGACGGCGCAGATCGAACGCTCGAGGCCGAGGCGGCCGAGCAGGTCGGTGACGCGCTCGCCATCGGGGAGTTCCATCGATTGTCCGTTCACGGTCACGAGCATCGCTCCTATCCTAGTGCCGTGCGTCATGCCGTCATCATGCTCTTCTCGTGTGCAGCGCTTGTCGCGTGCAGCAAGCCGGCCATCGACACCAGTACCCCCGAGGCCTTGCTCGAGGCGGTCCGGGTCGCAGTCGAGGATGGCCGCCCCGAGATCCTGCCTGACCTGATCGATGTCCCCGTGCGCGAGGTCGAATTCGCCGACGGCGTCACCGAGGCCAGTGCCGTCGAGGACG
>JASGCG010000408.1 GCA_030054235.1 Bacteroidia bacterium | reverse complement strand
GCATCGAGACCAGTTGCGACGAGACCGCCGCCAGCGTGGTCGAGTGCACCGCGGGTGCACTGAACGTGCGCTCAAACGTGGTCGCCAGCCAGGAAGCGCTGCACGCACCGTACGGCGGCGTCGTGCCGGAACTCGCCAGCCGAGCCCACCTCGCCTGCATCGTGCCCACGCTCGAGCGCGCGCTGCGGGACGCCGGCGTCCGATGGTCGGACCTCGATCGCATCGGCGTCGCGCACTGCCCGGGCCTGATCGGCAGCCTGCTCGTGGGCGTCAGCGCCGCCAAGGGCGTGGCGTGGTCGCTTGGCAAGCCGGTCGTGCCGGTCGACCATGTGGTCGCGCACCTCGCGGCGTGCCTGCTGGATCGACCCATGCCTGCATGGCCGGCGCTCGGCGTGGTCGTCAGCGGCGGCCACACGAGCGTGTTCCGCATGGATGGCCCGACGGAACCGGCACTGATCGGCTGGACGATCGACGATGCGATCGGCGAAGCCTTCGACAAGGCTGCGGCGATGCTCGGGCTGGGCTACCCGGGCGGGCCGAAGATCGAGCGCGAGGCCATCGGCGGCGATCCACAGGCCGTGCGCCTGCCAAGCGCCTTCCTGCGCCGCGACGGCGTTCAATTTTCCTTTAGCGGATTGAAGACTGCGCTGCTCTACGCCGCGCGCGGCGTGCCCGGCACGGCGCGTCGCCCGGCACCGCCCGTGCCGGCGCTCACACCCGAGCGGGTACGCGACCTGGCGGCGAGCTTCCAGCACGCGGCGGTCGCCAGCATCATCGAGGGACTCGATGCAGCGATCGCCCAGCCGGGCGAACGTCCACGCACGCTGCTCGTGGGCGGTGGCGTCAGCGCCAACCAGGCTCTTCGCGCAGCACTCGATGGATGGGCCACGACCCATGGGCTGGAGTGCCGTGTCCCGATGATGGCCCACTGCATCGACAATGCCGCGATGATCGCGGGGCTTGCAGCCCTCATGCCGGCACCGAGTGGCTTGGGCGATCTTGGCTTCGTCGCCGAGCCCATGAGCCGCATCGCGCGCGGTGCTCGTGGACCGCAAAGAAAGGCATCGTGAGCTACCGCATTCCCTACGTCGATCCCCGCCTGACCATGCTGCAGGCGCCGCACCCGTCCACGCTGCCCGAAGCCGACCTGCTCAAGCAGTGCACGGTCGAGTTCGGCCGCGTGAGCGGCCCCGGCGGCCAGCACCGCAACCGCGTCGACACCGCCTGCTGGGTCCAGCACACGGCGACCGGCATCGAGGCCCAGGCGACCGAACGCCGCAGCCAAGGCCAGAACAAGGGCATGGCGATCTGGCGCGTGCGCCTGAAGCTTGCCGTGCATTGCCGCACGCCCACGAACCGCGACCGCCATCAGTGCAGCGAACTGTGGTGCCGCCGCCGGCAAGGAGAGAAGATGAGCGTGAATCCCGAGCACGAGGACTATCCCGCGCTGCTCGCCGAAGCACTCGACGTGATCGTGGCGCGCCGCTACGACGTGGCCGGCGCGGCTGGCGTGCTGGGCATCACGATGAGCCAGCTCAGCCGGCTCGTGCGCCACCACAAGCACGCCTTCGGCATGCTCAACGATGGCCGCAAGGCCGTCGGCCTGGTGCCACTGCGCAGTTGATGCGCGTGCGCGTGCGACCCAAGGGACATCCCGGCCACACACGGCGCCGCTACCCTTGCCCGCCTTCAACAAGGATCCACGCATGACGACCCGCGCCTACGCAGCACAGTCTCCCACCACCCCACTGGCCCCGCACGCGATCACGCGTCGCGAGCCCACCGCGACCGACGTCGAGATCGACATCCTCTTCTGCGGCGTCTGCCACAGCGACCTGCACTTCGCGCGCAATGAGTGGGGCTTCACGCAGTACCCGGTCGTGCCCGGTCACGAGATCCTCGGCCGCGTCACGCGCGTGGGCTCGGCCGTCACCCGGTTCAAGGTCGGCGACCTGGCGTCGGTGGGCTGCCTCGTCGACAGCTGCCGCACCTGCGCGCACTGCGCGAAGGGCCTCGAGCAGTACTGCATGGGCGGCGCAACGTTCACCTACAACGGCGAGGACAAGCACCGGGGCGGCATGACCTTCGGCG
>JASGCG010000407.1 GCA_030054235.1 Bacteroidia bacterium | reverse complement strand
GCGTGCGCTGCAGCCCGATGCAGGCTTCAGCGTCTTCGAGGCCGACACGATCCGTGCCTCGGTGCTCGATCTCGTGCTCGTGACCGGCTGCGTGCAGCACGCACCGCAAGCCTGGAGCGAGCTGCGGCTTCAGCACACCTGGCGGCTGCGCGAGGCGCTGAACACCTGGTCACCCTCGCGCGATGGTGGCCTGCAGATCGAGCGCTTCTGGTCCGAGCTCCACGCAGCGACCGATCGCGGCGAACTCGGGCTCCATGCGTGGGATCCGCGGCGCCCGCTCTCGCGCTGGCTGGCGGACCTGCTCTTCGGCCAGGTCCAGCACGCGCGCGAGCTCGCACCGACACGCCGTGCGGCACCGGTGCGAGCGCTCGAGTCGCTTGACATCGTCGAGGAAGCGCGTACCCTTCGCTTCCCCCTGATCGCCGCGGTGCAGTGATCGGCCGACGGGTCAGGGGCCAATTCGGTCCGCCACCTTAGCTCAGTTGGTAGAGCACCGCATTGAAAATGCGGGTGTCCGCGGTTCAAGTCCGCGAGGTGGCATCAACGACGCGGCGCCCAGGTTGACTGGGCGCCGCGCGTCATTGTTGGGTCGCCTCACCGACTGCTCGGTTCAGGGCGACCGCCAAGGGGGTCCAGGTGCACGCCGCCGCGCACGGTCCGCGCGTCCATGCCCGTCGCTGCGTTCATGGGGTAGTGGCGCTCGAGCGCCGCGGCGAGCTCTTCGCTGTCGACGATGGTGAAGATGACGGTCCGGCCGAGCACCGCGCTGGCAAAGCGCGCCGCACGCGCCATGTGCTGGGTCGTGGTCGCGGCGACCAAGGCCTCATCATCGATGGTGAGCGGGAGCAATCGGAACTGCCATGCTTGGCGAGCGTCGACGAGCGCCAGCGCTTCGGGCTCGGCGGTCGCAAGGGTCCGGCGCGAGGTGGCCTGGATCTGCCGGTACTGGTCGATCCACGCGGCCTCGATGAGCGACGGATCGACGCCGCAGATCTCCTCGGCCAGCGCGCCGAAGGGCCGACCGTCCTGCTGCTGGCGCGAGAGCACCCGCGCCACTTCGCGCTCGGTCATCACGCCTTGCGCCACGAGCAGTTCGCCCAGTCGCGGCACACTGCGGATGAGTTCCATTGGGTCCATCGTGCTTCCCTCCGCGGGATGCATCGGGCCCATCCGCGGGCGACTTTCGCCCGACGGCCGGGATTTGGGCAAGTTTGTCCCCCGCCGTGCTGCGCGCATGCGCCGATAGGCTTCGGGCGGTGACCGCACCAGCGCCCCACGCCCTTCTCCAACAGGTCGAAGCCTGGCTCGGCACGGTGTCGGGCGACCAAGGGCCGGTGCGTGGCCGCGCGTCGCAGCGACACATCGAATCGATGCACGCGATGCTGCGAGCCGGGCCCGCGACGACCGGATGGTGGAGTGCGCTCGCCGAAGCACAGGCCATCGCCGCGGCACTCGCTGCAGGAGCCTCGACGGAGCTGCACGTGCCGACGCATGATGGGCGCACGTGCGACCTCGTCGCCACGCGCGGGCCCACGCGGCTCTGGGTGCACGTGAAGTCGCTGGCACCGGATCCACTCCACGACCCTGCACCGATCGAGCGGCGGCGCGCGGTGCAGGAAGAGCTCGTCGCAGCGCTGCGCGGCGTCGAGAGCGTGCAGCGCTGCGTGGTCGTCTCGGTCGAGGCGCTCGCGCCGCTCGTTGCCTCGGCACCTGACGTCGAGGCCGCGCTGGAGTTCCTGCGCCGTGCGTCGATCGGCGATGAGCTGCTCGTGCGATCGTCGGCCGGCGATGTGCTCGGCCGCATGAGCGTGCTCTCCCCATGGGATGGCGGACACGTGGCGATCGCACCCGGCGATGTGCAACGCCCGGGGCACCAGCGTGACCGCATCGATCGCCTCGTGCGCAAGGCGTGCGCGCAGTTCATGCCCGGCGAGCGCAACCTGGTCGCCATCGCCGCCATGCCCGAGCAGGAACTTGCGATCGACTGGGCGCTCCTGGGCACGCCGATCGAGCGCTGGGATCGGTTCCCGCGTCGCGGCGAGCGCGTGGCGTTCGGGCGCGCGGACGATGGACTCTGGTCTCGAGGCCGCG
>JASGCG010000406.1 GCA_030054235.1 Bacteroidia bacterium | reverse complement strand
CGCAGCGAGGCGAGGCGATGATCCGCATCGGTGACGTGGCTGACGTGCTTGTGGCGGCCGCGCCCCTGCGCGGTACGGCCAGCGAGGACGGCCATGCGGCTGTGGTCGTGAGCGTGCAGAAGTCGCCGGGGGTGAACACGCTCGATCTCACGGCTCGACTCGATGCCGAGCTCGATGCCTTCGAGGCGTCGCTCCCGGCGGGCGTGGTGCTGAACCGGGGGGCGTTCCGGGCAGCTCGGTTCATCGAACGCTCGGTGGCCAACGTACGCAAGGTGCTCATCGAGGCGGCGATCGTCGTGGCCGTGATCGTGGTGCTGTTCCTCGGGCACTGGCGTGCCACGCTGATCACGCTGACCGCGCTGCCGCTCTCGCTTGCCGCGGCGGTCGCGGCGCTGTGGGCGCTTGGGCTGTCGCTGAACGTGATGACCTTGGGTGGCTTGGCGGTGGCGATCGGCGAGCTCGTCGATGATGCGATCATCGATGTGGAGAACGTGGTCAAGCGACTGCGGGATCGTGCACGGCGCGCGCCGGAGGACCGCGAGCCGCTCGTGCATGCCGTGATCGCCGCGAGCAACGAGGTGCGTGGGTCGGTCGTGTTCGCCACCCTGATCATCTGCCTGGTCTTCGCGCCGCTGCTGCTCTTGGGCGGTCTCGAAGGTCGGTTCTTCCAGCCGCTGGGCATTGCCTACATCGTGTCGATCCTCGCGTCGCTGCTGGTGGCGCTCACCGTCACGCCGGCGCTGTGCGTGCTCCTGCTTCGCGCCGATGTGGACCGCGCATCGCATGAACCGGCGCTCGTCGGTTCCATCAAGCGCATGTATGGCCCGTGGCTCGAGGCCGTGATCGCGCGGCGATCGTTGGTGCTCTGGACCGCAGGCGTGCTCGCGGTGGCATCGCTCGCGCTGGCGTCGACGTTCGGCCGTTCGTTCCTGCCGAGCTTCCGCGAGGGCACCTGGAACGTCTTCCTCATGTCGCCCCCTGGGACATCGCTCGCCGAGAGCGACCGGCTCGCCCGCGCGATCGAGCTGCAACTGACCGGCATCGACGGTGTGGCTACGGTGACCCGCCGCACGGGGCGCGCCGAGCGCGACGAACACGCCGAGCCGGTGAGCAATTCCGAGCTCGAGGTCACCTTGGCGCCCGACGCGGATGCCGATGCGGTGCGTCGCGCGATCCTCGAGGTGACCGATGCGATTCCCGGCATGACGACCATGCTCGGCCAGCCGATCGAGCATCGGCTGTCGCACGTGCTCGGGGGCACGCCGGCGGCCTTGACGGTGAGCATCGAGGGCGAGGACCTTGGCGTGCTGCGCGGCCTGGCGACGCGCGTGGCGAGCGAGCTCGAAGGCATCGATGGCACGAGCGAAGTCGCGGCTGGCCGCGAGGTGCTCGTGACGAGTCTGCCGATCCGCTACCGGCCGCAGGACCTGGCGATCGCGGGGCTCACGCCCGGCGACGCCGCGAGGCAGGTGGGCTGGTCTCTCGGGGGTGAGCGCGTGGGCACGGTGATCGATGGAAGGCGGCGGCTGGACATCGTCGTTCGACTTGATGAACCGGATCGTTCGACCATCGATGACGTGCGTGGGCTCGTGCTGCAGGATCGGCTCGGGCGCCCGATCCAGCTGGGCGATGTCGCGGGCATCGATGCCGAGCGCACGAGCAATCTGATCGCGCGCGAAGGCGGTCGGCGCCGGGCGATCGTGACGTGCAACATCGAGCCGGGGGCGGATCTTGCGGGCATCGTCGCTCGTGCGCGCCTGCGGGTCGATCCCATCGTGATGGCTGAGGGCTGCACGGTGCGCTTTGGCGGCCAGTTCGAGGCCCAGCAGTCGGCACAGCGCACGCTGTGGCTGGCGGGAGCCGCCTCGATGGGCGTGATGCTCTGGCTGCTGTGGTGGTCGACCGGGCGGTTGGCGTACGCGCTCGTCGTCATGCTCAATGTTCCGCTGGCCCTGATTGGTGGAGTGGCCGCCGTCGTACTGATCGAGGGATGGTCGTGGCGCGATGGATCGATCACGCTGCAGGTGCCCAACCTGTCGATCGCCTCGTTCGTGGGCTTCATCACGCTCTTCGGGATCGCGGTGCGCCACGGG
>JASGCG010000405.1 GCA_030054235.1 Bacteroidia bacterium | reverse complement strand
CTTGGATGACTGCGGGTAGAAGTCCTCCTGCGACTGCAGGGCCGTTTGCGTCCCCCCCCCCGACGGCAGGACTCGAGCCGTCACGAGCAATCGAACCGGCATCAGGCCATTGGCCAAGAGTGCCTTGCGGAACGTGCCGAACCGCTCATCGCGCATCGACGAAGGACCGCCCGGTCGTCGCACGTCATCCGTCTCGTAGCCGACAGCAAGGCCTTCTGCGAGCCAGAGTGGATTGAGGCCCGTGGGCGACTGCGCCCCGCATTCGAAGAGCATCTGGTGCGTGGCCTCGTGCACGACGACGACCTTCAGGCTGTCGTCGACGGCGGCCTCGCGTTGCGCGCGCTGCGAAGCGAGCTTCGCGCGTGCCTGATCGACTTCCCGCTGCGCGACCGAGGCTTCCTGTCGGCTAAGGCGGCTTCCACGCATGCGGTTCACGGCATCCTGCCGAGCCTTGATCGCGGCTTCGTTCTTGGCGATGGTCGCATCCGCCGCACGCACGGCGTCGGTGCTCTCGGGATCGAAGAGTTGCAGCCGCCGACCTGACGGCTGGTAGTAGCCCAGCGTGGTTGCCAAGGTCTGTCCGTCGACCTCGCGCGCGAATCGACGGAAGGCGCCCTCGTCGGAGAAGAGGATCGCCAGATGCCGCACGCCGGGATCCGTCGCCGGCAAGCCACGCTGTGCCAAGTCAGCCAGCAACGAGGTCCGTGTGCGTTCCAAGGCGTTCAGTGTGTTGGCGATGGCCGCGGCCGGAGCATCGGACACCACCAGGAAGTGATCCGACGCATGGCGTTCCGCCTTGGGCATGTAGCTCGCCAGCGCATCGGGGATTGGAGGCGCGGCCACCGCGACCGTAGGGTCCTGGGCGAGCGCCGCCAGAGTCATGGCGAGGACGTGCAGCA
Organism: Bacteroidia bacterium; assembly: GCA_030054235.1. Taxonomy (GTDB): domain Bacteria; phylum Planctomycetota; class Phycisphaerae; order Phycisphaerales; family SM1A02; genus SYIB01. The sequence continues at coordinate 1,217 of JASGCG010000405.1, read as the reverse complement.
TGCTCTCGTTATACGCGCAGCGCTTGGATTCATGTTCGCCCCGCCTATCATCCTTCCCATGCTTCGCGCGTCTCTGCTCCTCTGCTGCCTCCTGCCCTGCGCGGGTTGCTACAAGCATGTCGTCCGGACGTCGGGCGATCCGAGCATGCCACGCCAGACCTACGACCCCAACGTCGACGACACCGAGCCGGGCTTCTTCGACCAGCTCTTCTGGGGCGATCCGCCGGCGGGGCAGGACCCGGTCGAGTACTACCGGCTCAAGCGCGCTGGCAAGGACATTCCACCGACCCGGGTGCCGCAGCCGTTGCCGACGCCGCCTGCGGTTGCAGCACCGACCGGCACCGGATCCGGCGCCAACGGGTCCACCCCCTGACCGGGCGCGGGCCCCACTCCGGGCATAGACTTCGCCACCCCTCAAGGACGAACTCACCATGGGCATTGAAGCAGCGCTTCCCACCGACAGCATCCTCACGACCCAGCTCCAGCGCGTGGTCAATTGGGCCCGACGCTCGAGCGTGTGGCCCATGCCCTTCGCGACCGCCTGCTGCGGCATCGAACTGATGGCCACCGCGTGCAGTCGATTCGACCTTGCCCGCTTCGGTGCCGAGGTCATGCGCTTCAGCCCGCGACAGGCCGACCTGATGATCGTGGCCGGCCGCGTGAGTGTGAAGACCCTGCCCGTCCTGCAGCGCATCTACATGCAGATGGCCGAACCCAAGTGGGTCATCTCGATGGGCGCGTGCGCCAGCACCGGCGGTGTCTTCGACACCTATGCCGTCGTGCAGGGCGTGGACCAGTTCATTCCCGTCGATGTCTACGTGCCCGGCTGCCCGCCGCGGCCCGAGATGCTCATCGAGGGCATCATGGCGATCCAGCGGATCATCGATGAAGACCAGCTGCCGCGCGACCCCACCGGCAAGCGCCTGCCGCTGAACATCGCGCTCGAGCCCAACTACGTGCCGCGCCCTCAGCCCGTGCCGGTGACCGTCGGGATCTCCTAACGGATTCCGGCCACGAAGGCCGCCACGCGCTCCATGCCCTTGGTGATCTGCTCTTCGCTGCAGGCGAAGGAGAATCGGACGTGCGCACGGGCGCAGTCGCCGAAGTCCTCGCCGGGCACGATCGCCACGGCCTGCTCCTCGAGCAGCGCCTCGGCGAAGGCCTGCGCCGAGCCGAGCACGCGGCCGCCCGCGGTGCGGCCACCGAGCAACGACGCC
>JASGCG010000404.1 GCA_030054235.1 Bacteroidia bacterium | reverse complement strand
GGTCGAGAAAGCGCGCTCGCTTCGGGATCGCCGGCAGCTCGGCGATGATGCCAGTGTCGTCCACCGTGATGGTCGTTCTGATCAGACCGCTCGACAGGACCTTCGTCGAGTGCACGGATCCGTCCGGCGCGACCGCCACGGCATCCGTGAACGTGCCGCCGACATCAAGCGCAATCTGCCAAGGACGGGTCATGGGGATCGGCGTTGTGCCTGGCCTTCATGCTGGGCCACTGCGTCATGCCGCACGGAACGTAATGGTCAGGACATCCTTGGGGAACTCATCGTGCTCGATCCGCTCCGCCACCACGCGAAGCGCCAGAGCCTGCACGTGGGAACGCGCCTGTTCGGCAGTCTCGCCGTAGGCCATGGTGCCCGGCAGAGACGGGATCTCAGCGATCCAGCGGCCGTCATCTTCGCGCTCGAACTCGATGGTGAAATCCATGGTTGCTCCGAGAGGAAGTGTACGGGGCGCGGCCATCGATCTCGAACACTCGGGGAAAGTTCGGTCCATCGGGCTTGCTCCTCCTCAGGACCAGCACAGCGCCGTCTCGTAGACTCTCCGTATGGGCCTCGGACTGGACCTGATCTACGGAGGGGCGGCGCTCCTCAGCAGCCCGGTCTGGGTGACCACGATGGCCGCGCGCGGCAAGCTGCGCACCGACTGGCCGGCGCGGCTGGGCCGTTGCGACCCATGGCCCCGCACGCGCCGGGATGGCCACTTGGTCCCGCGCGTCCTGATCCACGCGGTCAGCGTGGGCGAAGTCAACGCGGTCCGTGAGCTCGTCGCGGACCTTGCGCGGGACCACGAGGTCGCCGTCAGCGTGACCACCGACACCGGCATCGCTCGCGCGCGCGGCGTCTTTGCGCCGCCCGTGCGGGTGGTGCGGTACCCCTTCGATTTCTCAGGCGCCGTGCGTAGCGTGCTCGATGCCGTTCAGCCCGATGCCGTGGCCCTGGCCGAGCTCGAACTCTGGCCCAACTTCACGCAGGCGTGTGAGTGTCGCGGCATCCCGATCGCGATCGTCAATGGCCGGCTCTCGGAGCGCTCGTTCCGCCGCTCCCTCAAGGTCCGTCCGCTGCTTTCGCCCATGTTTCACCGAGTCGCCGCGGTCGGAGCCCAGACCGATGACTATGCCGCGCGCTTCCGCGCGATGGGCGTGGCGCACGAGCGCGTGCAGGTCGTGGGCACCATGAAGTGGGATACCGCGCGCATCGCCGACACCGTCGAGGGTGCCGATGCACTTGCCGCGGCGCTAGGCATCGATCGATCGAAGCCGCTCGTCGTGGCGGGCTCGACCGAGCCGCTCGAGCATGCGCTCCTGCGCGATGCCGTGCCGGCGGGCGTGCAGCTCCTGTGTGCGCCGCGCAAGCCCGAATGGTTCGAGGATGCTGCGCGCGACCTTGCCGGTTGCGCGCGTCGATCGACGGGTGCGTGCGGCAGTGCCACCGGTCGCTTCCTCCTCGACACGATCGGGGAGCTCCGCATGGCGTATGCGCTGGCCGATGTGGTGGTTGTCGGGCGAAGCTTCGGCGAACTCCACGGCAGCGACATGATCGAACCGGTTGCGCTCGGGAAGGCCACGCTCATCGGCCCGCGCTGGGGTGATTTCGCCGAACCGGCCCAGGCGCTGCTGGCGGCTGGCGGGCTGATGCAGGCCGAGCGGAGGCAACTCGCCGCCGCGCTTGGAGGCCTGCTCAACGATCCGGCGCATCGAGCACGCATGGCGCAGGCGGGTCGCGCCGTGATCCGCGCACGGCAGGGGGCAACGGCACGCAACGCAGCGATGGTTCGGGCTGCGCTGGCCGCCCGACAGGGGAGCACCGCTCATGCGCGAGGGTGATCTGCACGCGCTGATCGCGGCCGCGAACGATCGCCTGCCCAAAGGGGTCATGATTCCCCCCGGTGATGACATGGCGCAGGTCGCGGTCGCCGGCGGCAGCGTGCTCGTGGCCTGCGACCAAGTGATCGAGGGCCGGCACTACGTGCCGAACACGCCGATCGAGCTCATCGCGCGCAAGGCGATCGCCCGCAATGTGAGTGATGTCGCGGCGATGGCCGGGCGGCCGGTGGCGTGCCTGTGCGCGGCCTCGCTGCCGAGCGATCTGCCCGAGTCGGCGGTGCGT
>JASGCG010000035.1 GCA_030054235.1 Bacteroidia bacterium | reverse complement strand
GTCGGCCAGCAGCGCCGCCGCGTCCTTCGAATCGGCAGGCGCCGGCAGCGCCATCACGCGCGCGTGCGCAAGGTCGCGGACCGTCTCGCGGTAGAGCTTGCGACCGGCCGGCAGCTTCGCCCTGTCCATCGCCGCATTGAAGGCGTCGACAAGGTCCGTCGCGGCTTCCGCATCGGGCGCGCTGCCGATCGCGGCCTCGACGACGGCCATCGCGTAGGGGTTGCGTGCCAGGCCCTCTGCCATGAACGTCGCGCAGTCCTTCGCACCCTGGTCAGCCGGCATCAGGTCCCATACGCACCGCATGACTAGCGTGTCGACGAACGAATCCATGCTCTCGTCCACGCCCCATGCCACGGTCTGGTGGAAGATCATCGGCCGCTGGCCACCCTGGTCGTCGTAGTTCCAGCCCGCGTGCACGGTCGTCACCTCGTCGCCGCCCGTGGCGTACTGGCCGCCCTTGCACCCGAACGATCCCGTCTTCGGATCGAAGTCCATCTGCACCATGGCGCAGTGGCCGGGCTGCCCTGCGGTCGAGGCCGGCACGCCGAGGATCCGCTCGGTGCGGGCGCCGATGTTGCCCATCGTGCCACAGACGCCGCCGTCCTTCCACATCATCTGGATGCTGCCGTAGCTGAACGCGAAGGGACTCAAGCGACGCGCGCTCTGCATGTCGAACTGTTGGGCGATGTCGCCGATGTACTCGCCGTACGTGCGGGCCTCGCCCATCTGGACGAACTTCGTCCAGATCTCCTCGCGCTCGCGCAGCGGCTGGTCGTCGGCGGCCAGCATCAGCAGCACGGGCCAGGGCGCATGCAGCGGGAACCGCGGCCAACCCCGGGCCGTGCGCACATCCGCGGGGAAGTCCCATCGATCGTTGCGGACGAACCACGCCATGCTCTCGGCAGCGGTCGGCGCCGCGTCGCGCTCAGCAGGCATCCGGCCCTTCGCACGGTACGCAGCATGGAACAGGTCATGCGCGGCGGCGATCCGCTTGCGCAGCTCGCCGTCGTGCACCGCCTCCGTCGAATCCCACCGCACCGCGCCGTTGCCGCAGTCGAGGCGGACATCCTGTCCGTGCGCCTGCATGTAGGCGTTGAACTCGCCCTGCAGTTGCTGCGAGGCGATCACGTCGGCTGCCACCAGCGGACGCATGACCTTCTTCCTCACCTGCACCGGATTGCCGCGCGGCTTCGCGATGCCCCGGTCGTCGTACTCCAGGGGAGGCAACTCTGTGGTCGTGACCTCGACCTCGATCGGGGCGTGGTCCTCGAGGAAGTTCACAATGTGATCATCGCGATCGAGTGGCCGGTCCTTCGCATGGGTGTCCACCGGCGTGCGCGGGTCCGTGGGGATCGACAGGACCAAGGGTGCACGCGCGCCGACATCCGGCAGCGCCTCCGGCGCCTGGGCCCCAACCGTGTCGTTCCATCCGCCTGCCTTGGAGCCCCGCCGCATGTAGGAATCCTGGATCGCGAACGCCAGCGCCAGCTGTGGGTACTCCTTGCGCACCATCTGCGTACCCAAGTCGATCTCGAGCGATCGCAGACCGAGCAGCACCGGCAGAGGATCCTTGCGACAGCCGTAGACGGAGGCGCGGATGAGCGGATCGCCGTCCACCCACGCCAGGAAATCCGCCGGCAGCTTGATGCCCTTGGACGCGCAGGCATCGAGCGCACGCTCGCGCGCCGACTGCACATGCTGGCTGATCCGCGATGACCAGGCTGCGGAACCCGCCTCCAAGGTCGTGGACGCCCACGACGCCGGATGCGGCGCCCACGCAAATCCCCCGGCGGCCATCAGTGAGGCGAGCGCAACCACGGAAGACAGGCGGATGCAGCGAGGGGCGTTCATGCGCAGCCGATGGTAGGTCGCGGCGCCCGTCACGCCAATGGACTCACGCCCTACCTCGAGCTCAGTTGGGCGAGAACGGTAGGGCGGACTTGTGCACGCACAGGCGGAGGTTGCCGTCCTTGCACCGCCTGAAGACGAAGGTCTTGTCGACCATGACCTCCTTGTCATCCGGGCCAGTGACGTAGACGTTACCCATCGTGATGGCGAGATCCCCGTGGATCTGGATGCCGTTCTCGGCCGCGTTGTTGTCGTAACGAGCCTTCGTCCAGCCCTTGAGTGCGAACCCCGTGTCCTCGGGGAACGCCGGATTGCCGCCCACGAAGTAGGCCAGCGCTCCTTCACGCGTCGGGCGGAAGGTGCGGGGACCGAAGGCGAGCGTAGGCTTGAAGAAGACCTTGCCCTCGGCATAGTCGTAGAGCGCATCGATCATGCGCTCCGCCTCTGCCTTGGCATCGCCGCCCCGGGCATGGGTCTGCGACAAGGCCACAAGGCCGTCGCACCACGCTTGCTGCGCGGCGTTGACCTGCTGCTCGGTGATGGGTGCCACGGCAGGTGCAGCAACCGTGGTGGAATTGGTGTTCCCGATCGCCACGCACCCGGCGAGCGTGGGGAGCGCAAGGGCTGCGAGCACGATCCGAGAGGAGATGACACGACGATGGTTGGTGAACATGCCGAATCCTACCGCGTTTCGCGCTCAGAGACGCGGCGATCGTTCGCCCCGCAGCGCCAACGCCTCGGCTGTGCGCACGCTCCGCCGCGGCATGATGGCGCTGGTCAGGCCGATGAGCGAGAGCGCGCGGATCTCCCAGTAGGTCAGGTCGAACTCCCACCAGCGGTGCTGGACCGAGCAGCATGCAGGATCGGCGTGGTGGTTGTTGTGCCACCCCTCGCCCGCCGCGACGAGCGCGACGATCCAATTGTTCTGGCTGTGCTCGCCGGTCTCGTGATTGCGGTACCCGAAGAGGTGCGTGAGGCTGTTCACGCTCCAGGTGATGTGCCACACGAGCACGGTGCGCAGGAGGACGCCCCACGCGACCACGCTGGCGGCAAAGAGTGCGGCGCCGGAGGCATCGGTCCAGAGCAAGGCAGCTGCGAATCCTGTCCCGGCGTAGATCGCGCACTGCGCGAGGTAGATCCAGAACGGGCTCAGCGGGTGCTTCTCGATCCACATGTAGAAGGGATCGCCCAGGATGTCGCGCGCGTAGCGGTGGTAGTTGCCCGACTGGTGGATGGCTTGGTTGCGGATGAGCAGCCAGCCCAGGTGCCCCCACAGCAGCGTGACGAGCGGCGAGTGCGGATCGTCCTCCTCATCCGCATGCGCATGATGCATGCGGTGCGTGGCGATCCAGCGGGCCGGCGAATCCTCCAGGCAGCACATCGCGCCCACGACGAGCAGGTGCTCGAACCACCGCGGCGTGGCGAAGCTGCGGTGCGCGAGCAACCGGTGGTAACCCATGGTGATCGTCTGGCCGAAGACATGGATGCCCACGACGCAGAGCACCACGCCAGTCCACGACCAGAGCGCCGGCACGAAGGCAAGGAGCGCGAGCAGATGGATGGCCAGGATCGGCACGCAGTAGCGCAAGAGGATGCGCGAGGGCCGTGTGGTCGAGGGTCGCGCGATCGATGAGCCGACGGGGCAAGGCAAACGGCTCGGTTCGGCGGGCATGCCAAACCCTACCACGCATGGTGGTCAGCCGCCGAGGCTGCAGAACCATGAAGCTCCCTCTGCGCTTCAGGCTGAAATCCCGAGGTTTCGCCGCTTCTGCGCCACGAAGACCAGATGGTGATCGACGTGGTTCGCGTAGATCTGGGCAATCTCGAGCAGCGTGACCTTGCCGCGCTGCGTGTGCACGCCCACTCGCGCGAACGCCTCGGCAGGCAGCGAGCGCAGCCAGCGAGCCGTGAACCGCCGATTGGCCTCGAACAGATCGAGCACGTCGGCGAGATCCGCTTCGCTGCTGGGCAGCTTGGCGATGAACGCGTTCTCGTCGTAAGCAACCAGCAGCGGGGACTCCTCCGCAACGATGCGGCGCATGCGGTGCGTGGACGCAAGATCGCTGTCGAGGAGGTGGACCGCGTTCTCCATGATGCTCCACTCGCCCGGGCCGATCCTGCGGTTCAGGCTCGCCGGGTCGAGCCCGGCGCACGCCGCGCGCAGCTTCGCAGGACCAGACTCATACGACGCGATGGCTGCCTCGATGGGGTGCATGATGAAATCCTATGCAGATGCATGCATACCGGGGCGGGTGGCGGAGGCTGCACGCCGTAGAGTGCCAGCACATGGCCTTGCTCACCACCCTGACCAAGGGACGTGCGCCGCTGCTTGTCGCCACGGCCCTTGCGGGCTGTTCGATGCAGCAGGCTGCGGAACGCGACGTCACGCCGCCGGGACTGCTGCCATTCACGTACGCGCCCATGCGGCCGGGCTTCCACCACGGCAGCGTGCGTGCGATCATCCAGGATCGCCACGGCAACCGCTGGATCGGCAGCCATGCCGAAGGCGTCTGCCGGATCGATGCGTCGGGCATCACGCACTTCACGGAGGCCGACGGACTCAGCAACAACCAGGTCCGCTCGATCCAGGAGGCTTCGGATGGAACGATCTGGTTCGACTGCGGGTTCGGCATCAGCAGCTTCGATGGCGCACGGATGAGGACGCACGCTACGGGCGGGCACTCGCTGCTTGCCACGTGGGCGCTGGAACCCGATGACCTGTGGTTCAAGTCGAGCGAGTCGCATGGCTTCAGCGCGAAGGAGCGTGAAGCCGGTGTCCATCGCCTTCATGGCGGAGCGCTCACCTACCTGCCGCTGCCGCTTCCCCCGGCATTGCGGACCAATGCCGGCTATTCGGTGACGGCCTTCGCCAAGGGCAAGGGCGGACGGATCTGGATCGCGACCTACGACGCCGTGTTTGGCTTCGATGGCACATCGTTCACGGTCATCGACGGCTCGCGCATGGGACTGCGTCCGAGTGAAGGCGTGCCCCATGTGCGGGGCGTCTTCGAGGACAGCAGTGGCCGGGTCTGGATCGGCAACAACGGCGTCGGTGTCGTGGTCGTCGACGGCGACCGGACCTTCGGGGTGACGCCGCTCGTGGGAGAAGGCGACGCCCTCCTTCGCATGGGCTCACCGCTGACCGCCTCCAACGCGGCGAATCACGATGGGTCGCTGCAACGCGCCTTCTCGTTCGGCGAGGATCGTGATGGTTCCATTTGGATCGGCACGATCGGCGGTGGTGCGTGGCGCTACGACGGGCGTGAACTCAGGCAGTTCACCGCGAAGGATGGACTGACCACGCCCGATGTGATGACGATCGCCCGCGACCGGGATGGCGAGCTCTGGTTCGGCGGGATCGGCGTGTTCCGCTTCACGGGAACGCGCTTCGAGCGGGTGCATTGAAGGCGCCGCCGTCCGCCAGCACGTCGAGACCTCAGCGATCGCGGTATCCAGGCGCACGTCGCTTCGCCGTCGCCTGCTCGTACGCGAAGGCGAAGCCGAGCAGATCGGCTTCGGCGTAGGCGCGGCCCATCCAGGTCAGGCCGACAGGAAGGCCATCCACGTCGCCCATGGGCACAGTCAGGCTTGGCGTGCCCGCGACCGCTGCCATCGCGTAGCCCGCGCCCACGAAGTGATCGCCGAGGATGGGATCGGTCTTCCATGCCGGCGACGTGCTGGGCGCGATCACGGCATCGAGTCGGTCGTTCGCGAGCACGGCGAGCAGGCCGTCCTTGCCTGCCAGACGCTTTGCTTCGTCGCGCGCTTGGAAGTACGCCGCGTCCGTCAGTGAGCCGGTGGACTGTGCCAGTTCGAACAGCTCCTGGCCGAAGTGCGGCATGACCTGGTCGGCATGCTCGCGGTTCCAGGCGATGAGCGCTTCGAGCGAGCCGACGGGAGTGCCGGACTGCTGCAGGTAACGGTTGAGGCCATCCTTGAATTCGTAGAGCAGCACCGTGATCTCATGCTCGTTCCATGCGTTGTAGGTCGGCACCGTGATGTCGACCACCTCGGCACCCTGCGCGCGCACGGCGGCGATGGCATGCGTCATGAGCAGATCCACACCCGGGTGGTAGCCCATCGCTTGGCGCAGCACGCCAATCCGCTTGCCGGCCAGCGCGTTGGCGTGCAGGGCCGTCGCGTAGTCGGCGGGCCGCTGCCCCGTGGAGAGAGGGCTCGCAGGATCCGCAGGATCAACCGCCGCCATCACGTTCAGCAGGATCGCCACATCCGTCACCGTTCGGCCCATCGGGCCAGCGGTGTCCTGCGAGATCGAGATCGGGATGATTCCCGCGCGACTCACCAAGCCCACGGTGGGCTTGAGGCCGACGAGGCCATTCATCGATGCCGGGCAGATGATGCTGCCATCGGTTTCGGTGCCCACCCCGACCGTGGCCAGGCTCGCGGCGATCGCGGCCCCCGTGCCGGCGCTTGAGCCGCATGGGCTGCGATCGAGCGCGTAGGGATTCCGCGTCTGCCCGCCACGCGAGCTCCATCCCGACGTGGACCGTGTCGAACGGAAGTTGGCCCACTCGCTCAAGTTGGTCTTGCCCAGGATCACGGCACCCGCTTCGCGCAGCCGAGCCACGAGGAAGGCATCAGCGACCGGGCGGTGATCCGCCAGCGCGAGCGACCCCGCCGAGTTCGCAAGACCAACGGCATCGATGTTGTCCTTGAGGAGCACGGGAATCCCGTGCAGCAGGCCTCGCACATGGCCCGCCGCGCGTTCGCGATCGAGCGAAGTGGCTTCGTCCAGCGCGCGCGGATTCACCTCGATGACGGCGTTGAGGGTTGGGCCTGCGTCGTCGACGCTTGCGATGCGGTCGAGGTAGGCCTGCGTCAGGGCGCGCGAGGAGCAGGAGCCATCGGCCATGGCGGCTTGCGCCTGAGCCACGCTGAGTTCGACGACCTCCACCCGTTGCGGGGCGGCGCAAGCGCAGGCGAGGCTAGCCATCAGGAGCGAGGTGGCGAATCGGCGCATGGGCACATTGGACTGCCGATTCTCGCCTTGTGCCAACCATGGCGGGCGAACCATGCCGCCTCCCAAACGTAAGCCAAGGATCCCCCGTTCAGTCGCTCACCGCCTACGATCAGCGCAGCGCCACATGAGCGACCATGCCGCCTCGACGTCATGTCCCACAGGGATCGGCCGTCCAGCCTGTATCGAACCCTGAAGGAACCCATGACCACGAGCGCACAACCCCGTCCGACCCCCGCAACCGCGGTCGCTCCTGACCCCGTGGTGCTTGCCCTTGCGCTCGAGGCACCGCAACTTCCCGACGAGGTGATGCAACGCCCGAGTGTCGCAGCACAGATCGGGAGCCTGATCGCGATCACGATTCCCTTTCTTGGGCTCATCGCGGCGATCATCCTGGCGTGGCACACACCGTTCAGCTGGCTCAATCTGGCTCTCTTCTTTGGCGGATACGTGCTCACGACGCTCGCCATCACCGCGGGCTACCACCGACTGTTCACCCACAAGTCCTACAAGGCTGCGCCCGTGGTGTCGGTGGTGCTGGGCGTGATCGGTTCGATGGCGGTGCAGGGCTCGATCCTCAACTGGGTCGCCACGCACAGGCGGCACCATCAGCACACCGATCGACCCGACGACCCGCACTCGCCCCATGCGTTCGGCGCGGGACTCTGGGGCTCCCTGCGCGGCATGGTGCATTCGCACTTCGGTTGGTTCTTCGCGAAGACGCTGCCGCGCGAGGTCATGGTCAAGTACGTGCCCGACCTGCTTGCGGACCGCGTCGTGCCGCGAGTCAGCCGCTGGTTCGGACTGTGGGCAATCCTCGGTCAACTCATCCCTGCCGCAATCGGCTTCGCCGTCACGGGGACGTGGATGGGCGCGCTCATGGCGTGGATCTGGGGCGGGCTGCTGCGCGTGTTCTTCGTGCACCACGTGACGTGGAGCGTGAACTCGGTCTGCCATCTGTGGGGCAGCAGACCGTTCGAGAGCCACGACGAGAGCCGCAACAATGCCGTCATGGGCGTGCTCGCGATGGGCGAGGGCTGGCACAACACGCACCATGCGTTTCCCGCATCGGCGCGTCACGGACTGTCACGGCGTGAACTCGACGTGACCTACTGGTTCATCCGCTTGCTGGCGGCCGTCGGCTTGGCTTCCGAGATCAAGCTGCCGCCGCGAGCGCGCATCGAAGCGAAGCGGCGTCGCGCGCGGGCTGCGTGAACATGGCCTGAACCACCATGCGTTGGGCGGGGGCTCCGCAGCAAGGACTCCACGGTACCCTCCGCTTGCTGCCGAGTCGTTCCTTAAGGAAACCCATGACCCTATCCATGCTCTCTGTCCTCCACCGCAGGCCAATCACCATGAGCCGCCTGGCATGCGCCGTCGTCGCGATCGCCATCGCTGTGCTCTTCCCCGCGGTCACCGCGGCCTGTGCAGAGACCGCTGCGCGAGAGAAGCCCGCCCGCAAGCCCAACATCCTCGTGATCTGGGGTGATGACATCGGGCAGTTCAACATCAGCGCCTACAACATGGGCATGATGGGCTATCGAACGCCCAACATCGATCGCATCGGACGGGAAGGTGCGGTCTTCACGGACTGGTACGGCCAGCAAAGCTGCACGGCCGGGCGCGCCGCGTTCATCACGGGGCAATCACCGATCCGCACGGGACTGACCAAGGTCGGTCTGCCCGGTGCACCCGAGGGCATGCGCAAGGAAGATCCAACGATCGCCACGCTGCTCAAGGCTCAGGGCTACACCACGGGCCAGTTCGGGAAGAACCACCTTGGCGACCAGGACAGCATGCTGCCGACGGCGCACGGATTCGATGAGTTCTTCGGCAACCTCTATCACCTCAATGCGGAGGAAGAGCCGGAGAACCCCGACTATCCCAAGGATCCAGCGTTCAAGGCACGATTCGGGCCACGCGGGGTCATTCACAGCTTCGGCGATGGCCGCATCACGGACACTGGACCGCTGACGCGCAAGCGCATGGAGACGATCGACGAGGAAGTCAACGCGAAGGCGATGGACTTCATGGAGCGCGCGACGAAGGACGACAAGCCCTTCTTCCTCTGGTGGAACTCGACCAAGATGCACATCTTCACGCACCTCGCGCCGAGCGCCGACGGGAAGACGGGGCTGGGGATCTACGCCGACGGCATGGTCGAGCACGACCGTCAGATCGGCGTGCTGCTGGCGAAGCTCGAAGCGCTCGGCCAGCTCGAGAACACCATCATCATGTACTCGACCGACAACGGCGCCGAGACCTTCACGTGGCCCGACGGCGGCACCACGATGTTCAAGGGCGAGAAGAACACGCAGTGGGAAGGTGGATACCGCGTGCCGTGCATGATCCGGTGGCCAGGCACCATCAAGCCCGGATCAGTGGTCAACGACATCGCCGCGCACGAGGACATGCTGCCCACGCTGCTGGCCGCGGCGGGCAACGGCACGGTCGTCGACGACCTGCGCAAGGGCCAGCCCGTTGGCCAGAGCACCTACAAGGTGCACCTCGACGGCTACAACCTGATCCCGGCGCTGAAGGGAGAGCAGCCTTGGCCGCGGCAGGAGTTCATCTACTGGACCGACGACGGCAGCGTGGCTGCGCTGCGCTACGGCAACTGGAAGGCGACCTTCCTCCTGCAGGAAGCCGAGGGCCTTGAGGTGTGGCAGCAGCCCTTCGTGCAGCTGCGTGCCCCGCTGCTGACCAACCTGCGCATGGATCCCTTCGAGCGCGCTCGCGAGGAAAACGCGATGGGATACCAGCGCTGGTACCTCGACCGCATGTTCATGATTGCGCCGGCGGGCGCATACGTCAGCCGGTGGCTGCAGAGCTTCCGCGAGTTCCCGCCGCGACAGAAGCCCGGCAGCTTCAACCTTGAGCGCGTGATGGAAGCCGTCAGCCGCCCGCAGGGGCAGTGAGGCCTCGTCAAGTCCTATCGATCCGGTAGATCAGCCGGTCGCTCAGTACGCCGCCGACGGT
>JASGCG010000034.1:3898-9807 GCA_030054235.1 Bacteroidia bacterium | reverse complement strand
GGTCGTGCTCAAACGCACCTGTTTCGCACGTGCAACGCTGCACGTGATCCTGCACGAACGCCACGATAGGAACACGACAGCGCTCGTCAACACTCACATCATTACAACAGCGCATTTTCTTTTTAACTTACTTTGGTGATTGTTGAGGATTGCTCGGAACGGTTCGATGAGTCGTAATCACAGCAAAAACGCGCATGTCTTATGACGCAATCCCACCAATGGTTTCCTCGTTTCCGAAGAACCGTGACGTGACGCGTGGCTTCGCTCTGCGACGCATCGCCGAATCGAAGCACACCGTCACGCATGCAGGTCACTACATGTCGGTGGAGGCACGGTGGACAACCAGGGCAACTGCCCCCCGGCTTCCACGATGCAACTCAGTTCGCGCGAAGGCGCCCCCGCGCCAGCTCGATCGCACGGGCGTCGGCATCCACCCCCACGGCGCTGCGGCCGAGCCGAGCAGCGGCGACCAGCGTGGTGCCGCTGCCGCAGAAGCAGTCAAGCACGGCGCCGCCCGGCGGGCAGCATGCGCCCACGAGCAGTTCCAGCAGCGCCAGCGGCTTCTGCGTCGGCCAGCCCACGCGCTCCTTCGCCATGTTGTTGATCGAGGGCACCTCGAGCACATCGGTCGCTTTCTTCGTCTGGCCCTTCAAGCGCTGGCTCGTCGCGGGCACGCGTGGCGCGTTGAACCACCACGCACTTCCCTTCGCATACCAGAGCAGGTCATCGTGCTTGCGCGCGAACATGCGGGGGCTCGACCCACCGAGCCCGTACTGCCACACCAGATGGTTCAGGAACCTGCGCTCGCCGAAGACCTCGTCGAGCAGCACGCGGATCCTGTGGCTCGCGCGCCAGTCGCAGTGCACGAGCACCGTGCCGTCGTCGCGCAGCACACGGTGGATCGCCACCAACCGCGGTCGCATCCACTCGATGTACGCATCGAGCCCGCCGAACGAATCGCGGTACCCAAGCCGCTCGCCGCTGCGCGAACTTCGCTTGGCCGCACCCGTGTTGAACGGCGGATCGATGCAGCAAAAGTGAAACTGCCGCGGTTCGAGCCGCGGCAGCACATCGAGGCAATCGCCATGATGGATCTGGACCTGGGGCGCCGCCTGGCGTGCACCCTTGGTGCCGCGCGCAGCCGCAAGGCCCGCACCCGCACCATCACCGGTCGTGCGCCGGCGCGCTCGTGGGGTGCGCGCCGCCGCAGCCATGCCTGATCAGCCCGCCTCGGCGCGAGGGTGCGCGCGGTCGTACGCGTCGCGCATCTTCTGCGTGGTGAGGTGGGTGTAGATCTGCGTGGAGCTCAGGCTCTGGTGCCCCAGGAGCTCCTGCACCGCGCGCAGGTCCGCACCGTTGTCGAGCAGGTGCGTGGCGAACGAGTGGCGGATGGTGTGCGGACTGATGTCGGGATCCAGGCCGGCCTGCTCGAGATACTTGGCGACCTTGCGGCGCACCGAGCGGCTCGAGAGGCGAGTGCCGTGCTTGTTCACGAAGAGCGGGCTCGTCGGGGCCAGCGGGCCACGCTCGGACTCGATCATCGTGAGGTACTTGCCGATCGATCCCAGCGCGTGCACGCCCAGCGGCACCACGCGCTCCCGGCGGCCCTTGCCACGGATGATGATCTGCTGGCGCTCGATGTCGACATCGGCACGGTTGATGCCGACGACTTCGCTCACTCGGATGCCGGTCGAGTACAGGGTCTCGAGGATCGCGCGGTCGCGCGCGCCCAGGACCTCGCCGTCGCTCGGCGCCGCCAGGAGCTTCTCGATCTGGTCGACGCTGATCGCCTTGGGCAGCCGGCGCGGCTGCTTGGGCGTGCGGATCAGCGTCATCGGGTTCGAGCCGATGTAGCCGCGCTTCTCCATCCACTTGTGGAAGCTGCGCAGCGTGGCGATCTTGCGGGCGGTCGTCGCCGGCGAGTAGTTCTGCTCGGCCATCTTGGTGAGGTAGGCGCGGATCACCTCGACATCACCCAGGAGCAGCCAGTCGGTGACGGTCTTCTTCGCCGACGGGTTGCGGGTCTTCAGGCTGGCCTCTTCGGCTGCCTGGTTCGCCGGGATCGCATGCTCGGCGGTCAGGTACTCGGCGAACTGACGCAGGTCGAGCCCATAGCACCGACTCGTGTACGGGCTGAAGTGCCGCTCGTCGATGAGGTAGGTCAGGAACTGGCCGATGAGTGGGTTGCTGTCGTGCATGGTGCGTTACCTGGTCGTGACCGAGAATCGGTCACCCATTGATCGGACGGCGAGTCGCCAAGGTTCAAAGAACCCGCCTTATGCACCGCAAATGTGTTATTTTGCCTTGCCCGAGTCAATGCCCCGGGCACACTTGCGCGAATATGCCCGCCAGACGCCCCCGGAACTTCATGCCAAGCGGGAATCTGGTCGATAAAGCGCCCCTTTGCGGACTCCTTGCCGTCACCCACGTCCTTCCCGGCTACGATCGTTCCCCCTTCGGATCGCGTAGCTCAGCCGGTAGAGCAAGTGACTTTTAATCACTAGGTCCTGGGTTCGATCCCCAGCGCGATCACTCGGATCACTCCCCACGATGCTTGTCCTCCATTGCAATTGGTCTGGCCACGCCCTTCACCTTTGGGCGGAGGACCTGAGCCGCGCCCGACAGAAGCCGGCGGCCGCCGACGCGGGGCACCACCCCTTCATCGCCAACCATGCCGAGCTCGAGCACGCGGTGCGCGAGGCCGGCATTCTGCACACCGGCACCCACGCCCAGCCGACCGAGCTCGCGCTGCTCCTGCCCCACCGCCAACTCGCTGACGGCGCCTGGCCCCTGCCCTCGAGCCGCATGGCAGCACTGCTGGGTACCTCGATCGACGGCGACGAGGACCTGCAGCTCGCCACCTCGCGCGTGGCCTCCATCGAGATCGCCCCGCGCGATGCGCTCGGCGTGCTGCTCGCGCTGCATCAGGACGACTCCACCCACCACTCGATCGAGCTCGGTCACGAGACCCGCTGGTGGAACGCCGTCGGTCGGCTTGCGGTCGACCTGATCGCTGACCAGCGCGTGGTGCCGTCGCTCCGGCAGGAGCGCACCGGCGCCTTGCACGCAGCATGGCAGCCGTGGATGCACGACGGCGAATGGAACACCCGCCTTGAGCGCCTGATCGCGAGCGTGCCGGCGAGCGCCCGCGCCGTGGGCGACGAGGGCTACGCCACCGGCGGCGCCGGCGCGTGGGCGATGCTCGAGGATTGCCTGGGACGCATGGTCGATGCGCAGGTGCGCGAGGCCCTGTCGGCCGAGACCTACATCGACGCGATCGAAGGCGCCGATCAAGCTGCCGATCCGCACGTGGCGTGGCTGGCCGGCCTGCTCGATCGTGGCGATTCGGTGGTGCAGCCCAAGACCGTCGACCAGAGCCTGCTCAAGCTGGTGCGCGGCTGGATCGGCAACCTCGAGGACATCAACGAGAGCTCGGCGTGGCGACTGCGCTTTGAACTGCACGAGCCGCCGGCGGGCGAGGAGCCTGCGGCCGACGCGCTCTGGCACTGTTCGTTCCACCTGGCGGACCCTGCCGGTGCCACGACGGTCGACGCCGAGCAAATCTGGGCCAAGGCCAGCGGCAGCAAGCAGGCCAAGAACGCCGCGCGCGCCGAGGAGATGGGCGCACTGCTGCTCGCCGAACTCTCGCGCGCCAGCCGCATCTGGACCGCGCTCGAGGAGTCGCTTGAGGAGAGCGACCCGTGCGGCATGGACCTGACGACGAAGCAGGCGTACGCGCTGCTCGCCGAGATCCGGCCGGTCCTGCTCGAAGCGGGCTTCGATGTGATCGTCCCTGAGTGGTGGGGCCAGCCCGCGAGCCGGCTCGGCGCGCGATTGATGATCCAGAGCGGCGAGACCGATCCATCGGGCAGCAGTGGCGCGGGCGCGAGCAGCGGCGCGCTGGGCCTGCAGTCGCTCGTCGACTATCGATGGCAGATCGCGGTCGGCGATGCACCGATCTCGCTCGAGGCGTTCGAGGCGCTGGCCAAGCAAGGCTCGCCGCTCGTGCGCGTGAACGGTCAATGGGTCGAGATCCGGCCCGAGGATTTCCAGGGCGCCGTGCAGTTCCTGCGCGAGCACCCCGGCGGCAGCATGACGCTCGTCGATGCGCTGCGCATGGCGCACGGGATCGACGGCCCCGTGGGCATGCCGATCCTGGGGATGGACGCGACAGGCTGGGTTGCCGAGATCTTCGGCGCCAAGGCCGGCGCCGAATCCCTGCAGATGCTCGAGCAACCCACGGGATTCCAAGGCTCGCTGCGCCCGTACCAGCTCGCCGGCGTGAGCTGGCTGGCGTTCCTCGACAAGTACCGGCTCGGCGCGGTGCTCGCGGATGACATGGGCCTTGGCAAGACGATCCAGCTCATCGCGCTGCTCCTGCACGAGCGGCAGGTTGCCGCGCCGGCACCGGTTGGCCCGACGCTGCTCGTGGCCCCGATGAGCGTGCTCGGCAACTGGCAGCGCGAACTCTCGCGCTTTGCGCCCAACCTGCGCATGCATGTGCAGCACGGCCTCGATCGCCCGATGGGTGAGCGGTTCGAGCAGGCCGCGCGCGGTGCCGACGTCGTCATCACGACGTATGCGATCGTGGTGCGCGACAAGGAGCTCATGCAGCGCATTCCGTGGCGCCGCGTGGTGCTCGACGAAGCCCAGCACATCAAGAACCCGCCGACCAAGCAAACCGCGGCGATCAGGTCGCTCGAGGCCGACCACCGCGTGGCGCTCACCGGCACGCCGGTCGAGAACCGGCTCACCGAACTCTGGAGCATCATGGAGTTCTGCTGCCCGGGCTACCTGGGCACGCAGGGCGAGTTCCGCAAGCGCTTCGCGCTGCCGGTCGAACGGCACCGCGACCGCACGCAGACCGAGCGGCTTCGTTCGCTCGTGCGCCCGTTCGTCTTGCGCCGGCTCAAGACCGATCCGAAGGTCATCACCGACCTGCCGCCGCTCATCGAGACGAAGGCGCTCGTGCCGCTCTCGGAAGAGCAGGCACGACTCTACGACTCGGTCGTGAACGAGATGCTGGCGAAGGTCGATCGCGCCGAAGGCATCCAGCGCCGCGGGCTCGTGCTCAGCGCGCTGGTCAAGCTCAAGCAGATCTGCAACCACCCGGCGCACTTCCTGCGCGAAGGCTTCTCGAAGGATGGGGTCGACGCCGAGGAAGAAGCAGGCGATGCCGAGGATCAGCTCATGGGCCGCCAGGCGCTTGCCGAGAGCGCGCTCGTGGCTGCGCGCAGCGGCAAGGCGCACCGGCTGGTGCAGCTCCTCGAGGAAGTAGTGGCCAGTGGGCACCGCGCGCTGGTCTTCACGCAGTACCGCCAGATGGGGCACCTGCTCGTGGCGATGCTGCGCAAGGAACTCGACACCGAGGCGCTCTTCCTGCACGGCGGCACGCCGCAGGCCAAGCGCGACAAGCTCGTCGAGCGCTTCCAGAGCGAGGATCCTTCGTGCCCGGTCTTCGTGCTGAGCCTGAAGGCCGGTGGCGTCGGCCTGAACCTGACGGCCGCCAACTATGTCTTCCACTTCGACCGCTGGTGGAACCCCGCCGTCGAGAACCAGGCGACCGACCGCGCGTTCCGCATCGGCCAGAGCCGCACGGTGAACGTGCACAAGTTCGTGTGCGAGGGCACCCTTGAGGAGCGGATCGACCAGATGATCGAGCAGAAGACCGAGCTGGCCACGCAGATCATCAGCGCAGGCGACCAGTGGCTGACCGAGATGAGCACGTCGCAGCTGCGTGACATCCTCACGCTGCGCCGCTCGAGCCTGATCGAGGCGGAGGCATCATGACGCGACCTGCACGCAAGGATGGCGACGATGGGGCGGCCTCGGCTGCCCGCAAGCCCGCGCGCAAGGCGGCCGCGAAGCCAGCGGTCAAGCCGGCCATCAAGCCAGCGGTCAAGCCGGCC
>JASGCG010000034.1:0-3798 GCA_030054235.1 Bacteroidia bacterium | reverse complement strand
AAGCCAGCGGTCAAGCCGGCCATCAAGCCAGCGGTCAAGCCGGCCGTGAACCCGATGCCGGAGCCGGTGGACGAGGCCGTCACCGCGACCGACGCGCCCCGCGTGCGCCCCGAGCAAGGCTTCCAGCCACGGCGCGCCGAGCACCCGCGGCGCGTGCATCACGGGATCCGGCTGCGCCGCAAGGCAGGCATGGAGGGCTTGCCGTGGTGGGCGCAAGCGTGGCTCAAAGGCATGGAGACCGGCTTCGCCGAGGCCGTGCGCATCGAGGGCCTGCAGTACGCGCAGAGCGGCCAGGTCGTGACGATGGAGATCGTGCCGGGCACGGCGCGCATGAAGGTGCAGGGCCGGGCGACCCGCCCGTACGAATGCTCGATGACCTTCCATCCATGGACGAGCGAGCAGTGGACCGCCGTGATCGCCGCGATGTCGCAGGAAGCGATCCACTCCGCGCGCCTGCTCACCGGTGAGCTGCCGCAAGGTGCCGAGCGACTCGTGTCGGGGCTTGGGCTTCGGCTCTTCCCCGCAGGGCTCAAGGCCGCCGATCCGATCGTCGAATGCGCCTGCAAGGAAGCGAAGCCCTGCAAGCACGTGCACGCTGCGGCGTGCGTGCTCGCCGAGCGCATCGAAGTGGACCCGCTCGTGCTCTTCACGCTGCGCGGGCTCACCGGCGAGCGCTTGCTCGAGCGCATCCAGGAGCATCGCGCGCTGACGAGCCGCGGCGTGCAGAGCGCGCACAACCCGCCGCCGGTGGCGCAGCATCCGCCGGAGCTGCCGCCGATCACCGAGCTCGTGCATGACTTCTGGCGCCCCGGTCGCGCGCTGCTGGAGCTGGACGAAGCCGCTGCGCCGCAGCACATTCCGCACGCGCTGCTGCGCCGACTTGGGCCGAGCAGCCTTGGCGGCCGGTTCCGGCTCGTCGGCCTGCTCGCCAGCGCCTACGACACGATCCGCCAGCGCGCGCTCACGCCGCGCCCGGACGCGCCGCCGCCTTCCGAGTGATCCACGGCACCATCGCGATCCCGGGCACGCCCATGGCGATCGTGGCGATGAAGAATCCGGAGTAGCCGCCCAGGATCCCCGTCAGGCGCTGGCATTCGGCGAGCAGCGATCCGCTCAGCGTGCCGACCACGCTCGCCGCCAGGAACATCAGTCCCGTCAGGATCGCGTACTGCGCCGCGCTGTATCGATGGTCACACAGGCTCATGAGGAAGGCCACGAACACCGTGCCCACCATGCCGTTGCAGGCGTTTTCGACGGCAACCGCCGCGAGCAGCACGGCGCGGTCCTTGCCAGCATGGTCCAGCCAGACCCAGCCGAGGTTGCTCACCGCCTGCAGCACGCCGAAGACGAGCATGCTGCGTGCGATGCCCAGCCGCGCGATCACCACGCCACCGAGCGCTGCGCCGGCGATCGTGAAGCCGAAGCCCAGGAACTGGCGGATGCCCGCGACGTCGTCGAGCGTGAAGCCGAGCTCCTGGATCAGGAACGGACCGACCATGCGATTGCCGACCAGGTCCGGCAGCCTGAACATGAGGACGAACGCCGCGAGCGCGAGCGCGGTGACCCCCCACTGACGCATGAACGTGCGGACCGGACCGAGGACCGCATCGAGGAACGACGTAGGTTCGCCGTCGCGTGGCTCCGGCGCGAACGCCACGGTGATCGTGGCAATCATCATGATGACGGCCGCGAGGATGAAGGCTGCTTGCCAGCCAAGTCGCGCAGCGACGAACAAGGCACCGGCGCCGCCCACCAGGCTCGCGACGCGGAAGCCCGCCACGAAGACGCTCGCCGCACGGCCGAGCTCGGCACGAGAGACGGAATCGGTGCGGAACGCATCGACCACCACATCGAGACTCGCCGAGGCGAAGCTGAGCGCGAAGACGATCATCGCAAAGCCCCACAGTCCGCCGCGTGAGAGTTCATCAAGCGCCAGCGACTGCCGTTCCAGCCACGTCGCATCGGTCGCCACGGCGATCTCGGCGGCGGCGATCGGTTGATGCGGTCCCGCAACGCCCGCCGCCACGAGCAGGGCCGCCGAGAGCGCGCCGAGCACGATCAGCCATCCCACGCGGCGTCGGCCGCAACCGAACAGCGGCGCATGGAATCGGTCGAGCAAGGGTGCCCAGATCCACTTGAGCCCGTAGGGCAAGGAGCAGAGGGCGAAGAACCCGATGACGATCGGCGTGACCTGCCGCGCGGCGAGCCACGCGGACACGCCATCGTTCACGACCGTGTAGGCCAGGCCCGACATGAACGCGGTGCTCGCGATGGCCGTCCAGGTGCGGGCGCTCGCCTTCGCACGATCGCCTGCGGCATCGTGTTCGGTCGCGGGGGGGTTCATGGTGCCGGCGGTGACATCGGACTCGGTCGGCGTGCGATCCGTCACGGTGCCGACCGCCGCTGCTTCACCTGCACATCGAGCTTGGCGGCGTGGACCACGCTGCCGGGCGGCACGCTTTCGGTCACGAAGACGCCGCCGGCGATCGTGCTGCCTGCACCGATCACCGTGGTGCCACCGAGGATCGTGGCGTTCGCGTAGACCGTCACGCCATCCTCGAGGGTGGGATGGCGGCGCTGGCCCTTCACGGCGCGGCCTGCATCATCCGTGGGGAACCGCAGCGCCCCGAGCGTGACGCCTTGGTAGATCGTGCACTGCCTGCCGATCACGGTGGTCTCGCCGATCACGACGCCGGTGCCGTGGTCGATGAAGAAGCCCTCGCCGATCGTGGCACCCGGATGAAGATCGATGCCGGTCTCGGCGTGGGCGATCTCACCCATCAGGCGCGGGATCACTGGCAGCCCGAGTTGCCAGAGCACGTGCGCGATGCGGTGTGCAACGAGCGCGCGCACGCCGGGGTAGCAGATCGGAATCTCGTCCGGGCAGTGCGCAGCCGGATCGCGATCGAAGGCCGCCTGCACGTCGCTGGCGATCAGCGATGCGATCGCCGGCCTGGCACGCGCGAGTTCGGCGAGCACTTCGCGCGTGCGAGCAAGCGCGGCGGGGCGATCCAGCGTGCCGCCACCGCGCAGTGCGCAGTGCGCAAGCGCCGATTCGGCCTGCGTGCGCAGGATGTCGCACGCACGCTGGAAGCAGTCGTCCGGCGCGTGGCCGAAGCCATGGTGGTCATTGAGGAAGGCGCCGCGCATCCAGCGCAGCACTTCCTCGATGGCGAGTCGTTCCGGGAACGAGCGTCCGTGCGCATCCATGCGCCGGAGTATCGCAGATCGGTTCAGGCGCCGTTGTCGCCGGCGCGGCCGCCCTGGCCGCCGCCCTGACCACCGCCACCCTGCCCGCCGCGGAAGCGGTTGCGGAAGTCCTCGAACATCTTGGTGCGCTCGGCTTCGTCGAGGGTGCCGTCCTTGTTCGCGTCGAACTCCTTGGCGCGTTCCTGGAACTGCTCGGGCATCTCGCTGATCTTGCCGCTGCCGAAGTTGCCGCCCATGCCGCCAGGGCCGCCGCCCATGCCGCCGCGACCACCGCGCTCGTTGCCCTTGGGAAGGGCCTCGAACTGCTCGGGCGTGAGCAGAGCCTTCAGGCGCGACTGGTAGCTCTCGGCGAGCTTGGCGCGATCGTCGAACGCATCACGGACCGGGTCGGGCTGGCCTTGGTCGCCGCCGCGGCCTCGACCCATCATGTTCGACCACGAGCCCGTGCCGTTCATCATCGAGAGGCCGCGCTCCATGTCTTCCTTGGTGCGATCGACCTCCTGCTTCTTGGTCGCCGACACGATGCGGTCGTTCACGGCCATCAGCTCGCGCTCGTACTGCGAGGCGAGGTCGGTGATCGCCGCGATG
>JASGCG010000403.1 GCA_030054235.1 Bacteroidia bacterium | reverse complement strand
TCACGCGATCGCCCGAGCGCGCCGTCACGTCCAGCCAGACCTCGTTGCTGTCGGCGGTGCCCTGCGTGAACTCGTGGCCGAGCTTGAGCGTGCGCGTGACGACCTCGACGAGCAGCGGCTCGCCCGGCGTGACCGCAGGCAGCATGGGATCGAGCGGCGCCTCGAGCGGGGCATCGATGTCGCTGCCGCGGCGGATCCCAAAGACATCCACGCGCATGGTTCCCTGCAGGAACGCCTCGCACTCGGCCTGCACCGTTTCGGCACCCATGAGGCCAGAAAGCAGCGGCGTTGCCGGGTTGGCGGTCGCGAAGCCGTGGTCCAGCGTCGCAAGCCGGCCGTCGCGGACCTTGGACCCGAAGTCATCGCTCGGGCGCGCCTGCATGTGGCAGCCGTTGCAGTTCGACTCGGCCTTGGCCGGGTAGTACCAGCTCTCGATGCCGTGGCCGCTCACCCCCGAGAGGCGGAACGAGTCGTAGTGATTCTGCCCGCGGAGCCAGCGATAGTCGTTCACCGCCTGGGGCAGGTTCACCTTGTGGCAGCTGCCGCAGAACTCGGCACTGCGGTGCACCTCGGGCTTCAGGAACGTCTGCTTGTGGAAGGCCGGCTTGGCCTTGACCAGCTGGCGGTTCACCCACTTGAGGAAGGGGTTCTGGCTGAAGGCGAACGGGTAGTGCTGGGATTCCTCGATCGTGTAGTCGGCGTTGCCGCGGGGCGAGTTCACCGCCACGACCGAGTGGCACGAGGTGCACGTGATGCTGGCCGCGCCGAGCGGATCCTTGGACACGTCGTAGTCGGGATCGTCGAAGCGGGCATGCTCGAAGGCGCCCGAGAAGAACGGGACGGGGTCGTGGCACCCGGCGCAGAAGCGCGCATCCTGCACCGAACCCTCGCGGGCATGGGCCTCGCGGCGCGTTTCGCGCACGCTGAAGGCGTAGAGCGGATTGTTGAAGCTGCTCGCCGCGTGCACCGAGTGCGCCCACGAGTTGTAGGCATCCTCATGGCACTCAAGGCAGTACTCGTTCATCATCAGGCTCTCGGCCGGAATGAACCCCCCGCTCGCCGTCCGGGCGAGGCTAGGCTCGAAGTAGTCGGCGTTGCGCGGACCGATCGTGGACCAGGGCCGTGCGTCCGAACCATGCAGGGCCACCATCGCTGCCGCGAACACAGCCGCCACCGCACCC
Organism: Bacteroidia bacterium; assembly: GCA_030054235.1. Classification (GTDB taxonomy): domain Bacteria; phylum Planctomycetota; class Phycisphaerae; order Phycisphaerales; family SM1A02; genus SYIB01. The sequence continues at coordinate 955 of JASGCG010000403.1, read as the reverse complement.
CAGCGCACACCGACCTGCCAGCGAATGCGGCGGCCGGCCAGACGGTGCAGCACGTAGAGCCAGATCGCCGCGACCGGCAGCACCACGTGCAGCCAGTAAACGATGCGGCGCGAGTCAGGGCTGCGCAGGCCGACATCGCGGCCGCCGATCTCGACATTGGTCAGGAGCGCACCAGTTACGAGCACGCCGACCGAGGCCCACAGCAGCACCCAGCCCGCACGCACGGCGCTGCGATTGGGTCGATCGTGGGTGTTGCGCAGGTGCACCGCGGCGAACACGATGAAGGGCAGCGTAAAGAGCAGGCCCAGCAGCAAGTGCCCGCCGAACATCCACTGGTAGAACTGGTTCTGGAGCGACTGGCCAGAGGCCCACTCGGCCACCGTGATGCCCGAGAGGTACACGCTGTTGACGACCAGGATCGCGAAGAGCCCCAGCACGATTGAAAGCACAGGCGCCAGGCGTGGTGGCACGGGGTGCTTGAACGGCTTTCGTGAGGGCTCGGCCATGCCGCAAAGTCTAGGTGCTCGCTGGCCCATCGACGCATGACGGGGACCGCCACAGGCGAGAAACCCCCCACTGCCGATCCGTCATCAAGCGCCCCGGCGATCGAGTCCCAGGCGACGCAGCGATCGGTCTTCAGCGATCGGTCTTCAGCGACCGCCCTGCAGGCGCGTGTTGAAGCGCTCGTGCAGCACCTGCGCGCCGGGCGACCGAGCCTCCCCCCGCATGGGCTGCGGATCGAGCGTCTCGCCGTCCTTGGTGAAGAGGTCCATGTCCTTGCACCAGCCATCGAGTTCGAGCACCCAATGGCGGGTCAGGCCGGCGCGCTCGGGGGGCGCATTGAAGGCCAGTTGCAGTTCCTCGCCGCCGGCGAAGATTGCGCAGGCATCGTCCTGCGTGGCCGTGAGCGGCAAGCAGTCGCCAAGCTGCGTGTACTCGCCCACCTGCACACGGC
>JASGCG010000402.1 GCA_030054235.1 Bacteroidia bacterium | reverse complement strand
CGTCTACCGCGGGGTGACCAGCGACGACGTCAAGGCCCTGATCAAGGCCGGTGGCGAGTTCAACGTCAACCTCGTTATGGAGGTCGCCCAGCTCGTGGGCGGCAAGGACGGCGACCGCAAGGTCGGTCAGTGCGACATCACCTTCCACTGCACGCCCAAGTCCATGATCAAGGCCAAGGCCAGCCGGTTGAAGGCCCTCGAAGCCGCTCGCGCCGCGCGTGATGCCGGCGCGTCGGCCTGATCCACCACGCTCTTCCGCGGTTCGTACGATCTCGGCGTGCATCCCCGCATCGCCGAACTCCGTGAGCTCCTGCACCGGGCGAACACCGCGTACTACGTCGATGCGGCGCCCTTCATGTCCGATGGCGAGTACGACCGCCTGCTGGCCGAGTTGGCGGCGCTCGAGGCCGAGCATGGCTGCGACGACCCCAACAGCCCCACGCAACGGCTCGGTGATGCTGCATCGGGCTTCGCCAAGGTCACGCATGCGGTGCCGATGCTCTCGATCGAGAACACCTACACGCTCGAGGACTTCGGCGCCTGGCATGCTCGATGCGCGTCGGCCCTCGGCAGCGAGCCGGTCCTGGTGTGCGAACCCAAGGTCGATGGCGTGGCGATCAGCCTGCGCTACGAAGACGGCGCGCTCGTCCGTGCGGTGACGCGCGGCGATGGCGAGCAGGGCGACGACGTCACCGGCAACGCGCGAGCGGTGCGCGCCATCCCGACGCGTCTGCGTGGTACGTACCCAAGCGTGCTCGAGGTGCGCGGCGAGGTCTTCATGCCCAACGAGAGCTTCGAGCGCATCAACGCCGAGCGCGAGCGGGCCGGCGAGGAACTCTTCGCCAACGCACGCAACGCCACCGCGGGCACCCTCAAGAACCGCGACCCCCGGCTGGTGGCGTCGCGCCGCCTGTCGTTCGTGGCGCATGGTCGTGGCGCCTGCGAGGGGGATCCCTCGCGTGGGCACTGGGAGTTCCTGTCGAACCTGCGGTCATGGGGCGTGCCCACCAACGAGGGCGCCTCGTGCTGCTCGAGCGCCGCCGAGGCTCGCGAGCGCATCGAGTCGTTCAAGGACCGCCGCGCCGGGCTTCCGTACGGCGTCGACGGCATGGTGGTCCGCGTCGATTCCTTTGCCCAGCAGGCCGAGCTCGGCGCCGCAAGCAAGGCGCCGCGCTGGATCATCGCGTTCAAGTATCCGGCCGAGCGCCGCGAGACAAGGCTTCTGCGCGTCGATTGGCAGGTTGGCAAGGGCGGCACGCTCACGCCGCGCGCCACGATGGCGCCCGTCTTCGTCGCCGGCACGACGGTGAGCCATGCCACGCTCCACAACATCGAGGAGATCCGGCGCAAGGACCTTCGGATCGGTGATGCGGTGCTCGTCGAGAAGGCCGGCGAGATCATTCCGCAGGTCGTGGAAGCCCTCGTCGCGCGGCGCGACGGTTCCGAGCTGGCCATCGAGCCGCCGAGCACGTGCCCGTCCTGCGGCGGCGCCGTGGAGCAAGAGGGCCCGAAGCTCTATTGCGTGAACGCGGCCTGCCCGGCGCAGTTCCGTGAGCGGCTCAAGTGGTTCGTGGGCCGCGACCAGATGGACATCGATGGGCTGGGCGAGAAGATCGTCGACCAGCTCGTCGAGGCGGGGCTGGTCCGGCACTTCGCCGACGTGTTCGCGCTCGATCCGGAGCGCCTGGCTGCGCTCGAGAAGTCCGATGCCGCCCCGCAGCGCAAGGTGCGCAAGGATGGCACGCTCGCCGATGCCGCCCGAATCGGTCCCAAGACCGCGGAGCGCATCGTGCGCAGCGCGGATGGAGCGCGCGGTCGCGGCCTGCAGCGCCTGCTGGCCTCACTTGGCGTGCGCCATCTGGGCGAAGCCGCGAGCAAGACGCTCGCTCGCGCCTTCCCTGATCTCGACGCGGTCATGCGCGCCGACGTCGCTGCCCTCGAGGCGCTGCCCGACTTCGGCACCATCACGGCCGAGAGCCTCGTGCGCGACTTCGCCGCGCCAACGCTTCGCGATGAGATCGAGCGACTGCGTGCGGTGGGGGTCGACCTCACGAGCCATGGTCACCGCCCCGACGATGGCGGCGCGTCGGGACCGCTCGCCGGCAAGGTGGTCGTGCTCACGGGCGAATTGCCCGGCTGGGATC
>JASGCG010000033.1 GCA_030054235.1 Bacteroidia bacterium | reverse complement strand
CGCCGCACGCTGCACGCGGTCCGATCCGTTCACGATGACCAGCACTCGCTCCGAGCCATCCTCACGCAGCCAGCCCCACAGATCGCGCTCGTCATCCACGAGCACCGTGGTGAAGGAGCCGGTGCGCAGGGCCGGGTGCGCATGGCGAAGCGCGATCACGCGCTGGTACCACTCGAACTGCCGCGAGTCGACCGCGTCCTCGGCCATCGCGTACGGCTCAAGATCCTTCCAGAGCATCGGCTTGCGGTTCGTTGGATCGTCGGCGCCGTACATGCCAACCTCGTCACCGTAATAGATCATCGGCGCACCGGGATGGGTCATCTGGATCAGCGCGGCCAGCCGCATGCGCGCGTACTCGGCGGCACCGGGCTTCGTACCCAGGTACGTCGCGTTCTCCTGCTCTCGGCTGCCGGCCTTGAAGGCCAGGTCGCGGTTCAGGAGCATGCTCGCCAAGCGATCGGTGTCATGGCTGTCGAAGAGGTTCTGCGCCACGTACGTGACCTGGTCCGCATACGAACGACGCAGCTCGGCGAGCCTGCCATCCATCTCGCTCACGGGAATCGCGTCCTTGCCCTTGGCGAGCCACGGCAGCACGGCCTTCGCGAACGGATAGTTCATCAGCGCATCGAAGCAGCGGCCATCGACCCACTCCGGCTCGACCGTCCAGATCTCGCCCACGATGTACGCCTGCGGATTGATCGATCGAACGTGCGCGCACCACTCGCGCCAGAAGCCGATCGGCACTTCCTGCGGGACATCGAGGCGCCAGCCATCCACGCCATCGCTCGGGTCGCCATCGCCATCGGGATCCATCCACCGCCGCGTCAGGTCCATCAGGTGCTTGCGCAGCGATGGGCTGGCCAGGCCGTCCTGGTCCTTGCGGAACGCCGGCAGTTCGCCGAAGCCCGCCCACCCTTGGTAGACGAACGGCTCCCACGACGTGATCTCGAACCAGTCGGCGAAGCGGCTCTCCTTGCCCTTCGCCTGCACGTCCTTGAACGCCGGGTGCTCGGTGCCCACATGGTTGAAGACGCCATCGATGATGACGCGCATGCCCATCGACTTCGCTTCCTTGAGGAACTCGAGGAAGAGCCGGTCGGTCGGGGTCCACGTCCACGTCGACGGATCGAGCAGGTCCTCCTTCGCCTCGGCCACGGCATAGTCGCCCTTCACGCCGAAGTGCTCATCGACGTGCAGGTAGTTCGTGGCGTCGTACTTGTGGGCCGTGCGAGCCTGGAAGATCGGATTGAGGTAGATCGCGTTGATCCCCAGCGACTTCAGGTACGGCAGCGCCCAGCGCAGCCCCTGCAGATCGCCGCCGTACTTGCGCGAGAACACGAAGTGGTTGAAGAAGGTCTGGCCATCCTTCCCCTCCCACTCGCTCGGCTCGTACCACGAGCTGCGCCACGGCCGCACGGGCTGCGGATCGTTCGCCGCATCGCCGTTGCGGAAGCGCTCCGGAAAGACCTGGTACCAGATCGCGTGCTTGGCCCACTCGGGCGTGGTGAAGGCCGGCGCGGGCGCCAGCGCATACGTCATGGGATCTCGTACGGTCATGGTTCCATCGGTGAGAAGAAAGGTGTACGGCGTTCCGCGTGGCGCTGCCAGGCAGCCTGACCACCACGTGAACGCGCCTCGAGTCGGCTCGGGCGAGAGGTCGATCCAGTCCACGCCATCGGCGGCCACGCTCACGCGCTCCACATCGTGGGCAAGGGTACGCACGCGCACCCGCACGCTGCCGTCGGCAAGCGCACTGGCACCCATCGGGGTCCGCGCGTCATGCAGGATCGCGGCGGCCTCGATGCGACCATCGCCGCGCGCGCCACGAGCCGACTGGAGTGCAGCCTGCGCACCCAGGCGCAGCACCGCATTGAATCCACCGTGCCCATCAGGCTCGCGGTCCGTGTTGGCCGGATCGGCGATCCACTCGGATCCACCGCCACGCGTCTGCACGAACTTGTAGCGCACCGTGCCATCCACGCCGATGCGCGCGCGCCACACGCCATCCGCGCCGCGCTGCATTGGGATCGCCGTTGCATTCCAGCGATTGAAGTCCCCCGCCACCGTCACGGCATCGACGGGTGCAGGCGGGCGATATGAGAGTTCGACCTGCCAGATGCCGTCGGCGCCGCGCGTGGCGTCGATCGATGTCGGCAGGCGCGGCGCGGCGAGTTCGCTCGTGGCCATCGGCACCTGCGGCGGGAAGGGCGGAGCCACCACGCCGCAGCCGAGAGCGATGATGAACGGCCGGGCGCGCATGCGGGTTTCCTATACTAGAACGATGCTCCGCGATGGTCGCACGAGTCCTGGCTCATGGCTGCGTCGCGGGGCCATGGTCATCGTCGGACTGGTCATCGCGTGGGCGTTCCTGCACGTTGCCGTTCGCGAATGGAACCGGTCGGGCGGCACGGATGGGCGCACCGAACTGGTCGTCATGCACTGGTCGGGCGACGGCGGCCAGGAAGAGGACCAGATCGTCGATGCCAGCCTGCGCGCCTTCGAGGAGGCCAACCCCGGCATCCGCGTGCGTCGCGTCAACCCGGGCGATGCCGGCAGCTTCTACACGAAACTCATGACCATGCTCGCCGCGGGCGAGCCGCCGGATGTCTTCTACGTCGGCAATGAGCGCGTGCCGAGCTTTGCCGACATCGGGCTCATCCGCCCGCTCGAGCCGTTCCTCGATGCGGACCGCGCGGCGAACGATCCCACGGCGATCGACCTGGCCGACTTTTATCCAGCCACCGTCGATGCCTTCCGCTTCGACGGCACCGCGAGCGGCCGGGGCGCGCTCTACGGGATCCCCAAGGACTTCACGACCGTCGGCTTCTACCTGAACCTCGATCTCTTCGAGCGTGCGGGCGTGGCCGTGCCGGGCAACGACTGGACCTGGGACGACTTCATCGCGGCGGGCCGAGCGATCGGCCAGCTCCCCGATGCGACCGGCAGCGAGTTCGTGACCTGGGCCGCCATGCTGCGCGCGTACCTCATGACCGAGGGCGTCGATGTGAAGGGCGCGAACTTCGACGAACTCACGATCGAGGATCCCCGAGCCGTCGCTGCGCTCGAGCGCCTTCGTGCGTGGCGCCACGACGAGGACAACACGCTCACCAGCGGCAAGAGCAAGATCGCGACCGGATCGAGCGTCTTCCTCTCGGGCAAGGTCGGCATGGCGGGCCCCTTCGGCCGCTGGGTCGTGCCGAGCTACCGCAAGATCCCTCCAGCCGGTCAGGCCGGCGGTTTCCGCTGGGATTTCCGTCCGCTGCCGCGTGGCGCGGTGGCCTCGAACATCGTCCTCACGGTCTCGTGGAGCATCGCCTCGCGCAGCAAGCACCCTGACCAGGCCTGGAAGCTCGTCAAGTGGATGACCGATGACCGCAGCCAGCGCGACCTGGCCAAGCTGGGCCTCGCGATCCCGACGCGCAAGGCCGCCGCGATGGGCCCGGAGTTCAGCGATCCAACGCAAGAACCCGCGAACGATGCGGGCTACCTGCTCGCGGCCGAGCGGGCGCAGGTCGTGGAGTGGCCGGTCAACCCGCAGTTCGAATCGCTCTTCGCCAGCACGATGGATGCCGCGCTGAAGACCGGCACGATCAGCGTGCGCGAAGCCATCGACACCTTCCTCCGTGATTGGACGAGCGAGAGCCAGTCCCCGCTGGCCAAGGCGGATCTGGCCCCCATGCCGTGGCGCGGCCTGGCCATGGCGGGGCTTGCCGCGCTGGCGGCCGCGACCGCGTGGTTCATCTGGTGGATGCGCTCATCGAAGGGTTCGCGCGCGCATCGCAGCGAAGAGCGCGCTGGTTGGCTGCTCGCCTCGCCGTGGGTCATCGGGTTCCTGGCCTTCATGGCGTTCCCGATCGTGATGAGCCTGCTGCTCTCGCTCGCCCGATGGAAGGGCGTGAGCACGCTGGAGCAAGCCGAGTTCGCCGGTCTCGCGAACTACGAGCGCCTGCTCACCGACGATGCGCGCTTGCGGACCTCGCTGCGCGTCACGCTGTACTACGCGCTCATCGCCGTGCCGCTCGGGCAGGCGATCGCCCTCGGCGCCGCCATGCTCATGAACCTCAAGGTCCGCGGCATCGCGCTCTGGCGCGCGGCGTGGTACCTGCCGAGCGTGCTTGCGGGGGTCGGCGTGAGCGTGCTCTGGCGCTGGGTCTTCGATCCGGATGGCGGCCTCATGAACCGCATGCTCGGTGGCGTGATCGCCGGGGCGGACCGCATGCTCGGGTGGTTCGGCGCGGGCCCGACCGGCCTGGTCCCGCCGGAATGGTTCGAGGCCGACGCCGCCGTCTGGGGCGCGCCTGCGTTCGCCATCATGAGCTTCTGGTTCATGGGCGGCACGATGATGGTCTACCTCGCTGGCCTGCAACAGGTCCCGATCGATCTGCACGAAGCTGCCTCGATCGATGGCGCAGGCCGCATGCGCCGCTTCGTCAGCGTGACGCTGCCAATGCTCAGCCCGGTGATCCTCTTCAACGTGATCATGGCGGTCATCGGCAGCTTCCAGGTCTTCACCCAGGCGTTCGTGATGACCGGCGGCGATCCGAACAACCTGACGCGCTTCTACGTGCTGTACCTGTACAACCAGGCGTTTGAGTTCTACGAGATGGGCTACGCCAGCGCGATGGCATGGCTCTTGCTGGCGATCGTGCTCGTGCTCACGGTCGTGCTCATGCGCACGAGCTCCCGCTTCGTCCACCACGAGGGGGCACCGCGATGAAGTCGCTCCGCCCCTGGTTCCAATCCGCCCTGCTTGCCGCCGGCTCGGTCGTCTTCCTGTTCCCGCTGTGGTGGATGGTCGTCGTGAGCCTTGAGACCCCCAAGCGCGCGGGCGCGGCGATGACCGGCCAGGACGGCGTCGCGCTCTGGCCTGCGGATCCGCAGTGGGGCAACTACGCCGAAGCACTTGCCGAGATGGGCAGCGAGCCGTGGGTCGGGTTCGTCAATGCACTGGCCAACTCGATCGTCGTGACCACCCTGGTCGTGATCGGCACGGTGCTGAGCAGCAGCCTCGTGGGCTTCGCCTTTGCGCGCCTGCGCTGGCGCGGCCGCGGCGTGCTCTTCACGCTCATGCTCGCGACGATGATGCTCCCCGGGCAGGTCACGCTCATCCCGCTCTTCCTGCTCTTCCGCGGGCTGGGCTGGATCGACACGATCCTGCCGCTGGCCGTCCCCGCCTTCTTCGGCAACGCGTTCTTCATCTTCATGTACCGGCAGTTCATCCTGCAGATCCCCGAGAGCCTGGTCGAGGCCGCCAAGGTCGATGGTCACGGCTGGCTCGGCATCTGGTGGACCGTGATCCTGCCGCTGTGCCGCCCGGTCACGGCGATCTGCGCGGTCTTCACGTTCATCGGCACGTGGAACGACTTCATGGGGCCGCTCGTCTACCTGCACGCCGAGGAGCAGTCCACGCTCGCGGTCGCGCTGAACAGCTTCCGCAACCAGTACGGCGGGCTCGACGACGTGCACCTGCTGATGGCAGCGAGCCTCGTCACCATGCTTCCCTGCATCCTTCTCTTCATCGCGGCACAGCGGCAGTTCGTCGAAGGACTCGCCCGCGGCGCCGTCAAGGGCTGACACGAAAGGCACCCATGGCAGAGGTCATCCTCAAGTCGGTCGGCAAGGTCTATCCCGGCGGCATGCGCGCGGTGCAGGGCGTGGACCTGCACGTGCGCCACGGCGAATTCATCGTGCTCGTCGGCCCGTCGGGCTGCGGCAAGAGCACCACGCTGCGCATGGTCGCCGGCCTCGAGGAGATCAGCGAGGGCGCCATCTCGATCGGCGGGCGCGTGGTCAACGACATCGCACCGAGCGAGCGCGACATCGCGATGGTCTTCCAGAACTACGCCCTCTACCCACACATGACGGTGGGCCGGAACATGGCCTTCGGCCTTGAGCGCCGACGCCGCCACGGCAGCCTGCTTCGATCGCTGCTCAGTCCGGCCTATGCCGCGGAACGCCGCGCCGAAAGCGCACGGATCCAGGCCCGCGTCGACGAGGCCGCCGGCCTGCTTGGCCTGCGCCCCCTGCTGCAGCGCATGCCGCGCGAACTCTCCGGCGGCCAGCGCCAGCGCGTCGCCGTGGGCCGCGCGATCGTGCGCGATCCGGCGGTCTTCCTCTTCGACGAGCCGCTCTCGAACCTCGATGCGAAGCTCCGTGGCGAGATGCGCACGGAGCTGCGCATCCTCCATCGTCGGCTCGGCGCGACCATGATGTACGTGACGCACGACCAGGAGGAAGCCATGGGGCTCGCCGACCGCATCGTCGTGATGAAGGATGGCCTCGTGCAGCAGATCGGTTCGCCCTCCGAGCTCTATGACCGGCCCGTCAACCGCTTCGTGGCCAGCTTCATCGGCACGCCGACCATGAACTTCATCGAAGGCGATGTGGAGCGCGACGGCAACGCGCATGCACTTCGATGGGCCGGCGGGCGGATCACGCTGCCTGCCGGCACCACGCTCACCACCGCGCGAGCCGCCATCGGGATCCGACCCGACACGCTTGCGCCTGTGGCCGATGGACCGTTCCGCGGCACCGTGCAGTCGATCGAGTTCCTCGGCGACCGCGCCGATGTGCTCATCGAAACGAGCGGCGTGCGGCTCAACGCGCGCGTGCCGACCGACTCGGCGCGCGCCATGCGCGAGGGCGCGTCGATCGCGCTGGGCATGCCGAGCGTCGTCCATGTCTTCGACGGCGATGGCCAGCGGGCCAGCTGATCGCGCGGTCCGTGGCGAACTTTTGCCGCGTTTCGCCGGGCTGGCTTCTTGGAGCCGGATGATGCTCGCCGTACGCTGCGGGCATGCGGTTCGACCAGGCCGTCTGGGAAAGCATGCCCATCATCGAACGGATGGGCTACACCATGTCGTGCATTCTCGACCGGGCGCAGCGGTTCTGCGCCGCCTTGGACGCCGCAGGCGTGCCGTACGCCGTGTGCGGCGGCATGTCGGTCATGGCGTGGATCAGCAGCCGCAACCCCGACTTCGTCCGCACCACCAAGGATGTCGACGTCCTGATGCGCCGCGAGGATCTCCCGCAGGCGGTCACTGCTTTGGCGCCTGCTGGGTTCACCCTGGTCGATGTGCGGGGCGTGCCCATGTTTCTCGATGGTCCCGATGGCACGCCCAAGACCGCCGTGCACATCGTGCTTGCGGATGAGATCGTCTCCAAGCACGAGCCCGTCTCCACGCCTTGTCTGGGCACTGTGCAACGCGACGGCGCAGCAGTCTGGGCCCGGGTCCCGCTTGAATCACTGCTCGAAATGAAGCTCCTCGCCATGCGCCCGCACGACATCGCGCACCTGGGCGACCTGCTCCGCGTCGGGCTCATCGATCGCAGCTGGCGCGAGCGCATCCGCCCCGAGCTCCGCGAACGGTTCGATCGCGCGTACGACGAGGCCGAGCGCCACTACGGCGACTCGGCGCACTGAACGATCGCCAAGCGACTCAGCTGCCCCACGCGCTCAGCAGCATGCCCAGGTCGGCGCCGTCCACCAGGCCCGAACCGTCGATGTCGCCCGTGCCGGTGCCGCCCCAGTTGCCCAGCAGGATGCCGAGATCGCCGCCATCCACGGTGCCCGAACCATCCAGGTCCTCGGGGTCGGTCGGCGGCGGCGGGTAGGTGCAGGTTCCCTGCGTGAAGATCGCGCAGGAGTAGGCACCCAGGCTGATCAGGCCGCTTTGGCCCAGACCGTCCCACGCCACGCCGTTGCCCTCGGTGTCGAAGCACGGATGATTGGCGTAGTCGCTGCCGTAGCCCGGCCAGTCGCCGTTGAAGATGCAGCGCCAGAGCCCGCCGCGCGGCAGGCCGATGCGGTAATTCGAGATCGGGTTGGTGCTGAAGTTGAAGACCACGACCACGTCGTCGCCCGCGCCGCCGTTGGCCCAGCGGTGCATGCCGAGCACCTTGTTGAAGTTGTTGACGTGGAACACGTTGGTGTTCTGGCCCGACAGCCCCTCGGTGCACCCGTAGTCGTTCTTGCGGAGCTTGATCAGGTCCGTGTAGTGGCGCAGCGTGCCGGCGTAGGTCGTGGCCTTGCTCCAATCGAGCGGATCGCTGTCCTGGAACCAGCCGTCCTCCAGGAACTCCTGCCCCTGGAAGAGCATCGGGATGCCCGGGCTCGTCATCACGATCGCACCGCCGAGCATCGAGCGCTTGCGGCTGAACCAGCTGCCGGGATTGCTCGCCCAGATCTCGCTCGGCACGCGCTGCTTGCCGTTGGCGACCTCGTCGTGGCTCTCGGTGTAGATGATCCGCTGCTCGATCTGGCCGTTGTAGCCGTACAGGATCGCGTCCTTGACCGCGAACATGTTGCGGTCAGCGTCGTTGGACGTGATCAGGTTGCCACGGATGTTGGGGAAGAAGCCCGGGTCCCACTGGCTGTCGAAGCCGGCTCCGCCTTCGCCGGTCGTCTTGCCGAGCCACGGATTCAGGTCCATGTCCTCGGCGATCATGAACTTCCATGGCTGGGTGGCATCGACCGAATCGTTGATCCACTGCAGGAGCGACCAGCCCTCGGGAATCTCAACGCCGTTCTGGTCGGTGCGTCGGATGTACTTCGTTCCATCCATGCGGAGTCCGTCCATCCGGAACTCCTCCAGCCACATCATGCAGTTGTCCTTGATGTACGTCCGCACCTCGCCGCGCGTGTAGTCAGGGCGTGTGTTGCCCCACGGCGTGTTCAGGCGGAAGTCGTTGAAGAAGTAGCTGCCGCCGCCCGTGCCTGAGTACCAGTGGTCGAAGCGCCACAGATCCATGTCGTTGGGGCCAAGGTGGTTGAAGACCACGTCGCCCATGACGGCGATGCCGCGCGAGTGCGCGTCGTCGATGAAGGCCTTGAGGTCATTCGGCGAGCCGTACGCGCTCTCGACGCTGTACGGGTACGACGGGTTGTAGCCCCACGAGTAGTCGCCGGGGAACTCGTTGATGGGCATGAGCGCGATCGCGTTCACGCCAAGGTCTTGCAGGTGCTGCAGCTTCTGGCGAACGGTGGCGAAGCTGCCGGGGGTGCCCGCAGTCGGAGCGAAGAACGCGCCGGGGTGCATCTCGTACATCACGAGCTTGCGCCACTGCGGCATCGTGAACTGGTGCTGCCACGTGTACGAGGCCGGGTTGTAGATCACCGAATCGCCGACCGAGCTCGTGAGGTCGCGCGCGCGCGGGTCGTTGCGCCAGGCCGAACTGGTGCCGCGCTTGACGAAGAACTTGTAGCGCTGTCCTGCCGTCACGAACGGCACATCGCCGCTCCAGTAGCCGTTGAACTCGTTGCTCAGCGGATACTGCGTCGAGTTCCAGCCGTTGAAGGTGCCACCGACAGCAACGCTGTCCGCGAACGGCGCGAAGACGCGGAAGGTGGTTCCGTATTGCCCCGCCGCCGAATACGGAATCGCGCCAATGCCCGGCCGCGTGGATGGCGGAAGCGCCATCACGGAAGCGGCGCAGGCGAGCACGGCAGCGACGGTCGTCAGGGTGCGGGCCATCATGGCTGCGAAGTCTAGGTTGGGGCTCGGGGCGCGCCACTTTGCAGGCAAAAAAACGCAAGGGTCCCCGCGATGGGGACCCTTGGAGATTCCAGAGGTTCAGGTCAGCGACTCAAGGCTGGCACGGGCCCCATGCGGCGAGCATGGCACCCAGGTCGCTGCCGCCAACCGAGCCATCGCCGTCAAGGTCGGGCGACGTTCCGCCCCAACCGGCCAGCAGCGCGCCGAGGTCGGCGCCACCAATCTCGCCGTCACCATCAAGGTCTGCCGGGCACGGATTGCCGCCGCCACCCGCCGACACCGTCACGAACTGCACGCCGGGGATGGCCTCGAAGTTCACCAGGCGCGGCTCAGCCAGGTTGGGGCAGCCGTTGCAGCCACCGGTGAACTGGTTCGACAAGTAGTCG
>JASGCG010000401.1 GCA_030054235.1 Bacteroidia bacterium | reverse complement strand
GTATCCTTCGGTCATGGGTGCTGCCCGCGATGTCCTGACGGTCCGGATCGAGTCGGATGGCCCGGTGGTCATCGTTCGGCTGCTCGGATCGCTCGACGAGGGATCGCAGGCGCAGGCCGAGTCCATGATCCTGCCGCTGCTCTCGAGTGAGTGTCGGCACCTCTTGATCGAGGCGAGTGAGCTTTCGTTCGTGTCGAGCGCCGGCCTGCGCGTGATCATCAGTGCTGTCAAGGCCGTGAAGCCGTCGGGCGGCACGGTCGGGATTTGCGCTCCGCAGCCGTCGGTCGAGCAGTTGCTCCGGATTGCCGGGCTCACCGCGCTCATCAAGTTGCATCCGAGCGTCGACGCCGCACGCAACGTGCTGCTCGTGGGCTGATCGCGATGGACGGCCTTGGCTGGCTCCCGTTCCTGCTCGCGGGGCTGGCGTTCTTCTTCCTCGGCCTCGATGCGATCAAGGACAGCCTGCGCGGCCTGGCCTCGCGCTCGATGCGCGCGCGTGCGGCCGCGGCGGTGGCGAGCCCGTTCCGCGCGGCGCTGCTTGGCGTGACCTTTGGCGCGGTGAGCCAGAGCGCGACCGCGGTGTCGTTTGTCCTCGCGGGGCTCGTCACGGCAGGGCTCTTGCCTGCCCGCCGTGCCCTGTCCGTCGTCGCATGGGCCAATCCTGGCACGGCGCTGCTGGCCTATCTCGCTGCGGTCAACCTCGAACTGGCCACGCTCTGGCTCATCGGGCTCGTGGGATTGTCGCTGCGATCCTCGCGTGTGCAACCATTCAAGGCGGGGTTGCACGCGCTGCTTGGGGTCGGCCTGCTGCTGTTCGGACTCGTCGAGATCAAGCGTGCCGCCTCGCCGATCCAGGGGGCTGAGTGGTTCGCTGCGCTCACGGCTGTGCTGCAGTCATGGATGCCGCTGTGCTTCGTGCTTGGTGCGGCGCTCCGCCTCTTGATCCAGAGTTCGAGTGGCATCGTGGTGATCCTGATCGCGCTGTGCGGCAAGGGACTCCTGCATCCCGAGCACGCGCTGATGGTGATCCACGGAACCGGGGTCGGCATCGGCCTGACGGTGTTGCTCCTGGGCCGCGGCCTGCATGGCGAGGCGCGTCGCATCGCGCTTTGGCAGGCGATCATCAATGCGATTGCCTCGGTGCTGCTCGGCGTATGGCTCGGCGCCGCATCGCTTGACTGGGTGCCATCACTGATGGATCTCTTGCGTGGCGCGGGCATGAAGCTCGAGACGGCGCTGGCAGCCGGCTACACAGCGCAGATGCTGCTGTGCCCGCTCATCGGCGCGATGCTCTCCGAGCGGGCGTTGCCGGTGCTTGAGCGCCTTGCTCCCGAGCGGCGCGAGGACTCGCTCGCCAAGCCCGTCTTTCTGAGCGATGGCGCGCTCGATACGCCCGATGTGGCGATGGAACTGGTGGAGCGTGAGCAGCGCCGCTTGATTGCAGCGATGCCCGGCATGCTTGGCGGCGTCCGCATGGATGCCCAGGTCGTGCAATCGCTCGATGCAGCTCGTCTCGGTGCGTCGCTCGAACGGCTTGGCGAAGAGATCTCGTCCTACCTCGCCGGACTGGCGGGCCGTGCCATGGATGCTTCCGCACTGGATCGACTCCGGATGCTGGGCGCTCGGCAGCAGGCGATCGCGGAACTCCTGCATGCCTCGCGCGACCTGGCGGGCGCAGCTGCCGCCTTGCCCACCGGATCCGGCGCTCGCGCGCTCGCAGGCCAGTTGATCGAGGCCGCCGATGCCATGCTGCACACGCTGCAGGATGCGATGGCCAGCCACGACTCGCTCGAGGCCGAGCTGGTCCTGGCCATGACCGCGGATCGCAGCGAGCAGATGGAGGGGATCCGCCTGCAGGCGGCGCGTGGCCTGCTCGGCGAAGCGCACCATCAGGCAGGGATCCTGTACGCCACCAGCATGTACGAGCGGTGCAGCTACCTGACGCGCCGCTGCGTCGAGTCGATGCAGCCGCCTCGAAGCGCTGAATCCGCTTGATTCCCAAGGCATCCGCGCGCCCGAGGGCGGCGCACCCTTCGCGTACACTTTCGCGCCCGGCGCAGGTCGCGCCGCAGGAAGGACCACCCATGAACGCCAACACCATCATCTGGACTTACACCGACGAAGCGCCCATGCTGGCGACCTACTCGTTCCTGCCCATCGTCACGACCTTCG
>JASGCG010000400.1 GCA_030054235.1 Bacteroidia bacterium | reverse complement strand
TGGCCGTCACGCTGCTCTGGCCCATCTGGATGGTCCTTCGCGGGGCCTTCCAGGATGGTGCGGGCGACTTCACGCTTGCGCACCTGCAGGATGTCTTCCGCGACCCGCTGCTCGTGCAGGGCTTCGGCAACAGCTTCCGGCTCGCTGCGTGCACCACGCTCCTGGCCACGGCGCTGGCGTTCCCCCTGGCCACCGTCGGCGCACGGTGCGCGTTCAAGGGCAAGGCGCTCCTCAACGCCTTCGTGCTGGCACCCCTGATCCTGCCGCCCTTCGTGGGCGCGATCGGCCTTCGCCAGGTGCTCGGCCGCATGGGTGCGCTCAACGCGCTGCTCCAGGACATCGGCCTCACCTCCGCGCCGATCGACTTCCTCGGGGATGGCGGCTTCTGGAGCATCGTCGCGATCCAGGGCTTCAGCCTCTACCCGATCATCTACCTCAACCTGGTCGCCGCGCTCTCGAACATCGATCCGGCGCTCGAGGAAGCCGCACGCGGCGTGGGCGCGGGTGCGTTCACGCGCTGGCGGCGCGTGACGCTGCCGATGGTCCGCGGCGGGCTCTTCGCCGGTGCGACGATCGTCTTCATCTGGTCGTTCACCGAGCTCGGCACGCCGCTCATGTTCGAGTACCGCGTGGTGACGCCAGTGCAGGTCTTCGACGGCCTGAAGGAACTCGAGACGAGCCGCCAGCCGTACGCACTCACCGCGATCATGCTCACGATTGCGGTCTCGCTCTACCTGGCAAGCAAGTACATCTTCGGCCGCAACGCCGGCACGCAATCGACCAAGGCCAGCATCCGCCGCGAGGAGCGCCAGCTCACGGGCTGGCAGGGGATCGCCGCTGCGGGGCTCTTTGTGCTTGTGGGTGGGCTGGCCTGCACGCCGCACCTTGGCGTCATCCTGAGCAGCTTGGCCGTGCAAGGCGAGTGGTACGGCACGGTGCTGCCGCAGGCGTGGACCGGTCACCACTTCACCGAGGCGGTCTCGCACCCGCTCTCGGCCGGTGCGATCCGCAACTCGCTCGTCCTGAGCCTGCTCGCGGTCGTCCTCTCGATGGCGGTCGGGCTCGTCATTGCGCGCTCGCTCGTGCGTGGGCGCGGCTGGGGCAAGCCGGTGCTCGATGGCCTCGTGATGCTTCCCTTGGCCGTGCCGGGCATCGTGATGGCCTTCGGCATGATCGCGCTCAGCCTGACGTGGCCGTTCAACAGCGGCGTCATGAAGCCCTACACCGACATCCTCGGGGCGACACCGAATCCGTTCCCGTTCCTCGTCCTGGCCTACGCGGTGCGTCGTCTGCCGTACGTGGTGCGCGCGGCGGTGGCCGGGCTGGAGCAGACGCCGGCAGAACTCGAGGAAGCCGGCGCGATGTGCGGCGCCAAGCGCTCGACCGTGACGCGCAGGATCGTCTTCCCGCTCGTGGCCGCGAACCTGGTCGCCGGTGCGCTGCTCGCGTTCAGCTTCGCCATGCTCGAAGTCAGCGACAGCATCCTGCTGGCCCAGCGCGAGAGCGACTATCCCGTGACCAAGGCGATCTACGCCCTCGCCGAACGACTCGGCGATGGCCAAGCGATCGCCAGCGCGCTCGGGGTCTGGGCGATGGCGCTCCTGGCCGCCACGCTGCTCGGTGCGAGCCTGGTGCTGGGCAAGCGCTTGGGCGCGGTCTTCCGCGCGTGATCGCCCTTGGGCGGCGGGGGCCTGAACCCCGCTTCGGCAGCAGCCCGCGCACGTGGGTCGGTCCTATACTTGTCGGACCATGCCGTACACGCTGATGCCCGATGAGGGCTACGGACTCGAAGTCGAGACGCTGGAGTACCTGAAGGAGCACGTCCAGGGCCCGGACCGCTGGGTGCTGAACTTCGGCCCGCAGCACCCCGCCACGCACACCACGCTGCGCCTGGTGCTCGAGATCGACGGTGAGCGCGTGGCCCGCGCCACCCCGCACATCGGCTACCTGCACTCGGGCTTCGAAAAGCTCGCCGAGCACCACGACTGGAACCAGTACGTGTGCACCGCGAGCCGGATGGACTACATCAGCCCGATCGTCAACGACATCGCCTGGCACCACGCGGTCGAGACGCTCTTCGGCGTCGAGCTGACGCCGCGCTGCACGGTCGTGCGCACGATCCTGGCCGAACTCGGCCGCATCCAGAACCACCTGCTCTGCGTGGGCGCCGCGG
>JASGCG010000399.1 GCA_030054235.1 Bacteroidia bacterium | reverse complement strand
CGCTTCCGGCGAAAGCCGGCTGAACACGCCGCCCACCTTCGGCGTGCACGACATGGGCCTGATGTTCCGGTGGATCGCCGCCCAGGGCGGCCCCGAGGCGCTTGAGCGCGCCGCCATCGACAAGAGCGGCCTGCTCTACGACGCGATCGACTCGAGCAACGGCTTCTACACCGGGCTTGCCGAGCGCTGGTGCCGCTCGTTCATGAACGTCAGCTTCCGCCTGCCGAACCCCGAGCTCGATGCACGCTTCGTCGCCCAGGCCGCTGCGCAGGGCATGGACGGCCTGACCGGCCACCGCGACGCAGGCGGCATCCGCGCAAGCATCTACAGCGCGTTCCCCCGCGAGGGATGCGTCGCGCTCGCGCAGTTCATGCGCGACTTCGCCAGCCGGAATTCGTGAGCCGTCAGCGGAGCTTCTTCAGGCGGATGTTGCGGAACTCGATGAAGGCGCCCTCGCTCTGAAGGGCGATCCAGCCGGGTACGACCTTGCAATCGGTCGCCACGTTCTGCAGCAGTCCGTTCACCCACAGCTCGAGTCGGCCGCCATCGACCACGATGCGGTAGCGGTTCCACTCGCCGAGCGGCTTCTCATTGGTCGCGTGTTCCTTGCGGGTGTGCCGGCCATTGGTGCGGTCGGCGGCGACCTTCATCGGGAAGTCCCCGATGTTCCAGATGTCGCCCGCGTTCTCGCTGTGGAGCTGCGCTTCCATGCTGTTGGGCCACACCATGTCCTCGCCGATCGTGCGCAGGAGCACGCCGCTGTTGCCAGCGCCCTTCTTCGGATCGAAGCGCCACTCGAGCTCGAGCTCGAAGTTCTCGTACTTCTCGGTGGTGCGGATGTAGCCGATCGGGTTGCCGGCGCACTTCAGGCAGCCATCCGCCACGCTCCACACCGACATCTGGTCCTTGCCCTTCAGGTCGGGCACGAAGGCCGTCCAGCCGGTCGTGTCCTTGCCGTTGAAGAGTGCGGTCCACTCAGCGGCGGGCGCCGCCTGCGTCGCCTTGGCAGCGTCGTCCGAAGCGGTCATCGCCACGCCACCGGCGAGGCCGGCCAGCACGAGGGTCGCGAACAGGGTGTGCTTCATGCCACGGACGATACCCGTGGGGCGGGATCCATCGCAGGCTTGGTCAGCGTGGACGCATCGGTGACGGTGTGGGGGGCGCACTCCCCGACCTCACGCGCCTTTGATCGCCGCCCGGCCCCACGGCAGGTCGAAGCGATCGCGGGTGGTGCAGTAGCCCAGGCCAGCCATGCGCCCGACCAGATCCAGGCGCGCAGCATCGAGCCGCCCGCGTGCATCGATCACCTCGTCATCGACGTGGATGAGCTCGACCGCGCCAAGCACGAGGTTGCCGCCCGACGGTGCGCCGGGATTCGTGCGGATCACCTGCAGCGTGCGGCACTCAAACGCGATCGGGCTCTCGGCCACGCGCGGCGCGCGCACGCGAACCCCTGGCGCCGGAGTCAAGCCCGCAAGCTCGAACTCGCTCGCCCCGTAGGCAAGACCCTCGGCAGCGGCGACGACCTGCCTGATGATCCGGTGCGGCGCCACGCTCACGGTGAACTCGCCGCTGCCACCCTCGGCGACGGGCTTGGCGTTGCGCAGCGTGTCCTTCTCGGTGCCGGCCTCGTCGTTGGCCGGGCAGAAGCAGAGCGTCATCGGATTGCTGCCGACCCCGCAGAAGAACGAGAACGGCGCGAGGTTGATGCTGCTGCCATCGGGCGCGCGCGTGCCCACGACCGCGATCGGCCGCGGCATGATCGCTCCGATCATCAACTTGTAGATGCGCTCGGCGTCGAGCGCAGCGGGATCGAGCTGCATGCGCGCAGGCTACGCGCAGCCAGGCCTCACTCGGCCTTCTGGGGCTCGGGCAGGCGGCGCACCCAGATGTTGCGGAAGCGCAGCGGATCGCCGTGGTCCTGCAGGCGAATCGGAAGCTCGGCGGCGTGCGCGCTGTACTTGGCGCGTGCGGCATGTGCGGTCGAGCCGAGCAGCGCCACGTGATCCTGCACGAGTACGCCGTTCATCATGAGCGTGACGTAGGCCGGGGTGACCAGCTTGCCGTCCTTGTCGAAGCGCGGTGCGCGGAAGACGATGTCGTAGACATTCCACTCACCCTGCGGCCGGCATGCGTTCACCATCGGGGGATGCTGGCCGTAGCACGAGCCCGCCATGCCATC
>JASGCG010000398.1 GCA_030054235.1 Bacteroidia bacterium | reverse complement strand
GCTACCAGCCCGCCAGCGAGCAGTACACCAACGGCCAGGAGCAGGTCGTCGGCGTGATCCCGATCGACGCGATCTTCAGCCCGGTGCAGCGCGTGCGCTACCGCGTCGAGGCCACCCGCGTCGGCCAGCGCACCAACTACGACAAGCTCATCCTTGACGTGTGGACCAATGGCACCGTGACCCCGGAAATGGCCGTGGTCGAGGCCGCCAAGATCATGCGCAAGCATCTCAACCCGTTCGTGCAGTACGCCACGGCGGGTGAGACCCTGGCCATCCAGGGCATCGGCGCCGAGACCGCGAGCGAGGAAGAACTCTTCCGCAAGCTCTCGATGCCGGTCACCGGCCTTGAGCTCGGCGTGCGATCGAGCAACTGCCTCGAAAGCGCGCAGGTCCGCTTCGTGCACGAACTCGTCACCCGCACCATCGACGATCTGCTCCAGATCCGCGCCTTCGGCAAGACCAGCCTGCGCGAGGTCGAGGACAAGCTCGCCGAGCACGGCCTGAGCCTCGGCATGCGCCTGCCCGAGGGCTTCACCCCCACGGTCCAGGCCTGAAGCCACAGAACACCCTAAGGAGTCATCATGCGTCACCGCGTTTCAGGAAAGCAGCTGAGCATCAAGGCGGACCACCGCCGGGCCATGCTGCGCAACCTCGCTGCCGGCCTCTTCGAGCACGGCCAGATCGAGACCACCGTGGCCAAGGCCAAGGCCGTCCAGCCGTTCGTCGAGAAGCTGATCACGACCGCCCGCAAGCGCTCGCTTGCCGCGCGTCGCACGCTCAACTCGCGCCTCACCGATCGCAACGTCTTCCGTTGGATCGCCGACGGACAGGTCAAGAACCAGCAGAAGCTCACGAGCGACTTCTGGGATCTGCCGAAGGAAGACGAGATCGTCTTTGACGAGTCGACGGGCGAGATCAAGCGCGGTCCGCGCCTGGTCGAGCACCTGATCAAGCGCGTCGCGCCGCTCTTCGAAGGTCGAGCCGGCGGCTACACCCGCATCGTGCGCCTGGGCAAGCACCGTCAGGGTGATGCCAGCGACCTGGTGCTGCTCCAGCTCGTCGGCCGCGAGAGCGGTTCGCAGGTGTCTGGCGCCGCCAGCCGCCGTCGCGAGAAGGCGGACAACCGCACCAAGTTCGCCGCTGCGCGCCGCAAGGCCAAGCCCGCTGCGGCTTGAGTTCGGCTGGCTCAGCCCACGTCGGCCTTCGCCACAAGCATCGATCACCTCCAACGACCCGGCCCTGTGCCGGGTCGTTGTGCTTTTGGCGCGCGATCGAGTGTTTGGTGTAGCCTCGCGCGGCCATGCTTGCCGAGCTCGACGCCCTCCAGACCAGCGCGATCACGGCGCTCGCCGCGACGTCGGCACCCGCTGCGCTCGAAGCTTGGCGTGTCGAGTGGCTTGGCGCGTCGGGCCGTCTCAAGGATGCGATGGCTGCACTGAAGGCGCTGCCCGGCGCGGAGAAGCCCGCAGCGGGCAAGCGGTTGAACGAACTCAAGGCAGCGCTCGAGGCGGCCTTCGCTGAGCGAAAGGCGATCGTCGGCGCACGCCCATCGGGGCCGATCGTCGACGTGACGGAGCCTGGCGCGGCCTGCGGGGCCGGCCGGCAGCACGTCCTGACCAGGACCATCGACGGCATCGTCGATGTCTTCGGGCGCATGGGGTTCAGCGTGGTTGAGGGCCCCGAGGTCGAGGACGAGTGGCACAACTTCAACGCGCTCAACATCCCGGATGGTCACCCCGCGCGCGAGCCCACGGACAACTTCTACATGGGTGCGCAGGGCGGGGCGCTGAGGCTCTTGCGCACGCAGACGAGCACCGTGCAGATCCGCGCGATGGAGACCACGCCGCCGCCCTTGAAGGTGTGCGCGGTGGGCCGTGTGTATCGCCCCGACACGCATGACGCCACGCACTACAGCATGTTCCACCAGGTCGAGGGCCTGTACGTGGATCGCCACGTGAGCATGGCCGACCTGAAGACGACGCTGATCCAGTTTGCGCGCGCGTACTTCGGGGCTGATGCCGAGGTGCGCATGCGACCGAGCTTTTTCCCGTTCACCGAGCCCAGTGCCGAAGTGGACATCATGATGCACGTGCGCGGTCAGCGGCAGTGGGTCGAGATCGGCGGATGCGGCATGGTGGATCCGGCGGTCTTTGCGGCCGTGGGAATTGACCCGGAGCACTGGAGCG
>JASGCG010000397.1 GCA_030054235.1 Bacteroidia bacterium | reverse complement strand
GCCGCTCGTCCTCGCCTCAGCGATCATCGCGGCGGTCGTGGCGCTCGCCGTGCCGATCGCCGCACCGCTGGCCCGCCGCATCGGCCCGATCCTGGGTGCCGCCACGCTGGGCTTCATGCTCTCGTGGCTCGCCGGCGGCCAGTCGCTCGTCAACCATGAACAGGTCATCCTCGACGAGGCGGCGGGCAAGGTCCGCGCGACCTGGACGCTGATCCCATGGTCGAGCCAGTACACGCGCAGCGACATGGTGGGCATTCCCCCCGGTACGCGCGTGGCCGACTGGGAGAAGACCGCCTCGTTCAAGGGCACGCCGTTCGGCGAGCGCCGCGTGCTGCTGGGCACCGATGCCATCGGCGGGGACGTGCTCGGCCAAATGCTCTGGGCGTGCCGATTGTCGATCTCGATCGGCCTGGTCTCGACCGGCATCAGCGTGGTGCTCGGCGTCACGATCGGCGCGCTGATGGGCTTCTTCGGCGGGTGGGTGGATCTCCTGCTCTATCGCGTCGTCGAGATCTTCATGAGCGTGCCCACGCTCTTCGTGCTGATCGTGGCGGCGGGCGTGCTGCCCCGAAACACCTACGTCATGATGGCGATCATCGGCTTCTTCAGCTGGACGGGCGCCGCGCGGTTCACGCGAGCCGAGTTCCTCAAGCTGCGCAAGATGGACTTCGTCCAGGCCGCGCAGGCGGCGGGGCTCCCGGTGCGTGCGGTGCTCTTCCGGCACATGCTGCCCAACGGCATCACGCCGGTGCTCGTCGATGCCAGCTTCGCGATCGCCGCGGCCATCACGATCGAGGCCACGCTCTCCTTCCTCGGCCTTGGGCCTGATGGCCAGGCGAGCTGGGGCAAGCTCCTTTCGAGCGCGACCGCCGCGACGGGCACCTTCGTCTGGTGGCTCGCGGTCTTCCCCGGGCTCGCCATTTTCCTCTCGGTGCTCTCCTACAACATGCTCGGCGAAGCCATGCGCGACGCGATCGACCCCAAGCTCAGGAAGGCGGCGCACTGATGGCGGCCCACGACACGATCGCGACGAAGGCCTCGAAGCCCGTCGAGCCGCTGATGAGCGTCGAGGACCTCGCGGTCAGCTTCGACAACGGCTCGGGGCCGCGCATCCAGGCCGTGGCGGGCGTGAGCATGAGCGTCTACCCGCGGCAGACGCTGGCGGTCGTCGGCGAGTCCGGCTGCGGCAAGAGCGTGACCGCCATGAGCTCGATGCAGCTCATCCCGCGACCGCCGGGGCGATTCGACTCGGGCCGCATCATGTTCGAGGGTCGCAACCTGCTCGAACTCCCCGAGCGTGAGATGCTCAAGGTCCGCGGCGGCAAGATCGCCATGATCTTCCAGGAGCCGATGACGAGCCTCAACCCCGTCTACACGATCGGCGACCAGATCATGGAGGCGGTGCTGCTGCATCAGGCCGTCTCGCCTGACGAGGCGGCCCGCATCGCCATCAAGGCGATGGCCGACGTGGGCATCCGCGACCCCGAGGGTCGCATGCGCGCCTACCCGCACCAGTTCTCCGGCGGCATGCGCCAGCGCGTGATGATCGCGATGGCGCTCGCGTGCCGGCCGGCGCTGCTGCTGGCCGACGAGCCCACGACCGCGCTCGACGTGACGATCCAGAAGCAGATCCTCGAGCTGCTCCGCGGCCTGCAGCACTCGACTGGCATGGGCATGATGCTCATCACGCACAACCTTGGCGTCGTCGCCGAGAACGCCGATGTCGTCTGCTGCATGTATGCAGGTCGCGTCGTCGAGTATGCGCCGGTCACCGAGCTCTTCGATCGCCCGCTGCACCCGTACACGCGCGGCCTCTTCCGGTGCATCCCCGGGCTGTCCGAGCTGCGCAATCGGCTGGTGACCGTCGAGGAAGTCGTCGCGGACCCGCGCGAGTACGAGGGCCTTCGCAGCGAAGCCGGTCCGGTCGTGCCGTGGTGGCCCTTCATGGACCAAGCGCAGCGACCGGCACTCGATGATCCATCGCGGCCCTACGCGCTGGTCGAGGTCAGCCCCAATCGCTGGGTCGGCTGCTGGCGCACGCCCGAGGTGGCGCGCCACCCGAGCCGCCCGCCGCGCATCGCACCGGCGTAGGGTGTCGGGCAGGCCCTGTGATGCGGCAAGGCGCCTGCGCCAAGGCACCACGATGCGTCGTCTGGCGTGCCAGCCGCGCATCGCCGCCGATCAATCGCGT
>JASGCG010000396.1 GCA_030054235.1 Bacteroidia bacterium | reverse complement strand
TGTGAAAACTTTCACGAAGAGGATCCCATAGGTTAGGGCCCCCCGCTTGGAAGAGTCAAGGCAAGGGAAGCCTGAAGCACGTTCTGTTGATTTTTATAGGACGTTATTGGGCGAACCAGACCCCCGCCGTTAGCCTCGTCCCGTGATCGACACCCACTGCCATCTGACGTTTCCCCAGTTCATCGACCGGGTCGACGAGGTCATGGCGAGCGCGGCGTCGGCTGGGGTCGGTCAGGTCATCACGATCAGCACCTCCAGCCCTGATGCCGCCGCGTGCAGGCGGGTCGCGAACGCCCACCCCTCGGTGTGGTTTTCGGCTGGCCTGCATCCCCTGCACTGCGACGATCCCAACGACTGGTCCGAGATGAAGGCCTGCGGCACCGATCCGCGCTGCGTGGCCTGGGGCGAACTCGGCTTGGACCGCTTTCACAAGGATCCACCGTTCGATCGGCAACGCGCGGCGCTGGATGACCACCTTGCGCACATCGCCCAGTGGACTGCCGAAGGACTGGCCAAGCCCGTCATCATCCATTGCCGTGATGCCTTCGATGACCTGATCCCGGTCCTGCACGCGAGCGGGCTACCGCCAGAGCGCTTCGTCTTCCACTGCTTCACCGCGGGACCGCGCGAGATGCAGATGCTGCTGGAGTTCGGCGCCAGCGTTTCCTTCACCGGCGTGGCGACGTACCGCAACGCACCGGCCCTTCGCGAGGCGATCGCTATGGTGCCGCTCGATCGCATGATGGTCGAGACCGATGCACCCTTCCTCTCGCCAGAGCCGGTGCGTGCGGTGCGCCCATGCGAACCGGCCTTCGTCGTGCACACGGCGCGCGCCATCGCCGCCTTGCGAGGAGTGGGCGTGGCCGAACTCGAGGCGATCCTCGACCGCAACGCGCGCTCCTTCTTCGGCCTGCCGGCGCCGGGTACAGCCGACGCGGCGTCGTAGGATCCCTGCGTGCCCTTGGACCAGCGCGAGCCCGACGATGCGGTGATGAGCTTCGGCGATCACCTGGAAGAACTGCGCAAGCGGCTCTTTCTGGCTGCGCTCGTGCCCCTACCGCTGGCGATCGGGCTGTTCTTCGTGGCGCCGCAGATCAGGGCCATCCTCACGGATCCCGTGCTCGAAGCGCTCCGCGAGGAAGGCCTGCCCGCTCAGCTTCAGGTCATGTCGCCGATCGAGTCGCTCGCGGTCGACATGAAGTTGTCGCTGATCGGCGCGATCCTGGTCAGCCTGCCATGGGTGCTCTACCAAGCGTGGCGATTCATCGCTCCCGGCCTCTATGCGCACGAGCGCCGATTTGCGCACTTCCTCGTGCCGCTCAGCACGGTGCTGGCGGCATGCGGCCTGGCGCTGATGTACTTCGCGATCCTGCCGCTCATGCTGCGCGGCCTGATCGCCATGAGCGGCAACATCCCGACGCTCGTCGAGGTCACGCCATCGAGCGAGGCGGTCGGTCCCACGCTGCCGCTCCTCTCCACGGACCCGGCTTCACCGGCGCCCGGCAGTTCGTGGGTCAACACGACTGAGCACACCGTGCGCGTGGCGGTTCCGTACGGGGAGTCAGGAACGCAGGCCGAGATCCTGTCGCTGCCCATGGTCCGCCCGGGAACGCTGATGCAGGTCTACCACCTGTCCAACTACATCAGCCTGATCATCATGCTCGCGCTGGGGACCGCGCTGAGCTTCCAAGTCCCGGTCGTCACGCTGCTCCTGGGATGGATGGGACTCGTCGACGCACCGATGCTGAGGAGGTGGCGCAAGTTCGCCTTCTTCGGGGCGCTCGTCGTTTCGGCGATCGTCGGCCCGGGCGACATGCTCAGCCTCGTGCTGCTGACCGGGCCGCTGTACCTCCTGTACGAGCTCGGCATCCTGCTGCTCGTCTTCGCACCGGCGAGCCGCGTGGCCCGCGGCGCGGTCACCCGCGGCTTGGTCGGTCTTGACCGCGGCGAGGTCAGCGATCGCTCCAACGAACGCTGATGCACGGACCCCACTCCAGGATCAGGCGACGTCGGCGCCGATTGCCGCCAGGCACCACGGTGACGGATCTGCGCATGATGCGGCGAGCGCTCGAACTCGCGCGATCGGCGGCGGCCGCCGGTGAGATTCCCGTCGGCGCGGTCGTCTACCGCGATGGCACGGTGCTCGGCGAGGCCGCGAACAATCGTGTGGCCTCCACCGATCCAACCGGGCAC
>JASGCG010000395.1 GCA_030054235.1 Bacteroidia bacterium | reverse complement strand
CCAAGCGGCACGATGCGATCGCCCTGCACGCCCTGCAGGTCGAAGTCGAAGCCTTCGTTGGGTGCCAACGAGCTCGATCCGCTGGAGCGTGATCGTCCCGAGCTGCCCGCTCGTGGCGTGAATCCGCCGACCAGTTGGGCGAGCAGCGCGTGCACGCGAGTGCGGAAGGTCTCATCGTGCGCGCCGAGCGCAAAGGTCGCCGTGGGATCGAGCACGCGAAGCGTGCCGAGTGGGACGACACGCTCGCACTCGGCCAGCACGGCACCTTGGCGGAACAGGTTCGCCGATGGCTCGCGAGCGACGATGCGGATGCGCGCGCGCAGTTCGCACGGGCCGAGTCGATCGGGCGCCCTCACGCTGATGTCCCCACTGGAAAAGAGGAGCCGGTTGCCGCGCATCATCGGTTGCGTGCGCTCGAACGGCAGGGGGACCCACGTCCCGTCGATGTTGGCCTCGACGGCAAGCAGTTCGACCGCATCGACATCGACCGGCATGGGCTCGACGGTGTTGCTGGCGGTGATCTGCACGGCACCGCCCGCCCGTTGCCCAGCCGGCACGATCCCCAACCCGACATCCATGGACTCAAGGGCGCGCAGCACGATGGGCTTGAGCGACTCGGTGCTCACTCGCCCGGCCGCGTGCTGGTTGATCAGCCAGGCCCAGCTGGGCGTGATGAATTTCCCGGAGTAGGTCGGAAGCTCCATCGCCATGGCGAGCACGAAGCGAAGATCGGCCTCCGAGAGCGTGCCGGCGCGATCGCGACCCTCGATCGATTGCCACGCGAGCTGGTCCTGGTCGCGCAGCACGCCCTCCATCGCCCAGACGGGGCGATTGGCCAGCCACCACGCCCACGCGTGCGCGGGCAGGCTCAACCGCGATGACACGAGCAGCGCCCCGGCCAACACGGCGAGTGCGCCAGCGCCGGTCATCAACCCCAGCCGATGCTTCCGCAAGCCTTCGGTCACGGCGCCGGCGCGACCGAGTGCAGCACCACACTCGGGGCAGGAGCTGCCGGCGTGACCGCGCAGATCAAAGCCGCACGCGCGGCAGCAGGGGCTCCAGTTCACCAGCCGACCACGCCAGGCGCGCTGCGCCAGCATGCCCGCGGCGAGCAGCAACAGTGCTCCAGCCGCCAGCAGGATGTCGTTCAGGAGGATCCACTCGTCCATCGTCGTAGGATCATACGTATGGGCGCGGCGGCCTCCATCCTTGTGCTGGTGATTGGCTGTGCGGAGCCCGCGCGGGGCGATGCGCCAAACTCGCGCGGCATCGTGCTGGCGAGCGAAGCCTGCATGGACGACGCTGGATGGGGAGCCGTGGTCCGCACCGCTGCGACGGTGCGCGGTTGGCGGATGGCCGCATGCGGACCTGCAGACCTTGCGAGCGTGGTCGGGCCCGATGGCATCGATCAGGCGATCGTCGTGGCGATGCCCGGCGAGGCTGGCCGCGCGCAGTCCGCTGCGTGGAAGCGCGCGTTCCGGGCGATCGACGGCGATCCGTTCGAAGACGCCCTCTGGGGCATCGTGACGGGACCTTCGCCGCGCGTGGCGCTGCGGATCGCGGAGCGAACGGAGCCTGTCGTCCTGAGGGGAGCGCTCGGCACGACGCCGCTCCCGGAGTCCGCGTTTGCGCGAGCAATCTGGTTCAGCGAAGGCGTGCAGGGCGAGGTGCATCGACGCGACGGTGGCGCATGGATCGTCGAAGAGCGTGGCGTTGAGCAGAGCTGCGCCTTCGCACGCGAGTGGTCCGCAGACTGGGCGGACTTCATCTACACCAGCGGACGCAGCAACGAGATGCGATGGCTCGTGGGCTACTCGTACGCGAGCGGTCGCGTGGTGCCGCGCCGCGGCGAACTCTGGGTGCGTGATCTCGAGGGCATCGAGACGCCGATCCGCAGCGCGCGGAGCAAGGCCATGCTCGCGGCAGGCAACTGCCTGATGGCGCACCTGCGTGACGAGGATTGCCTGGCCATGGCCCTGCTGGATGCAGGCGGCGTCGACCAGCTCGCGGGCTACGTGAGCGTGACCTGGGACGGGCGCGCTGGTTGGGGAGCTGCACGGTGGTTCCTCGACGAGCCGGGTCGATGGTCGCTCGCCGAGGCCGTGCAGTGGTCGCGCACCGAACTGCTGGCGCGGATGCAGCGGAGCCATCCCGATGACCTGCGTCGTGTGGTCGATGCGTTCGATCGCAGCGCGCGACG
>JASGCG010000394.1 GCA_030054235.1 Bacteroidia bacterium | reverse complement strand
CCCGTTCGGTCGGGCTGCCCCCGGCATTGGACGATCCACTCCACGTAACGGCACCCGGCAACAAGCGATGGTACCGATCCGTAGCCGTTGCTTCCTTTCGAACCGTCGCTGGGCCACGACATGCGCACAGTTCGCGAAAGGACTGCCGTGAACTGTCGGGGGTTGGCGTTCGTCATAGAAGAAGTCGAGGTGACGGTCCGAACGGTTTGACTGAGTGTCTTTCCGAGTCTATCGTCGTCCTCACGGACCCCCGGAAGGGCTCGGCGTGAGCACTGCTCCGCCGGGCCTTTTTTCTTGCCTCGGCGCCGCGGCGCATCGAACCAAGTTATTCCTCGAACCGGTTCGGTTCCTTGCAGAGGCCCATGATGCCATATCCCGCAGCTGCAATCCTGCGTTCGCGCGAAGAATCGGGTCGGAATCGTTCAGTGGCTCCAGCACATTGTCTTCACATGAACGATCGACCTCTGATGCGCTCAAGGGTCCTTGCGATCCTCGCACTCGTCGTGATCGCCTCGTGCCACGCGCCGGTGACCGGACCAGTCACTGCACCAGCGACTTCGCCTGTGACCGCACCAGCGACTGCACCGACCGCCGCGCCTGTTCCGCCCGCATCGTCCATCGTCCAACTCGGCGCGATTTCGGTTGATCGCACGTTGGGTTCGGTTCGCGTGCCGGGCGTTGTCGCGCTGCGCGAGGGTTGGCTTGAGCAAGTTGTCTGCCAGCAGGGCACCCGTGATCACGAGTCGCTCATCACGGTCTCGATGCCGCCGAGTTCGATCCATGCGGCGCTCTTGCTCGCAGGACTCACGCCCGGCCGGCCCGGACACTGGCGCGTACGTGATGACGGCTCGCTCGAGCTCGTGCCCCCGACTGGCGAAGCGGTGCTCATCGACGTCGAGTGGATCGACGCAGCAGGCAGCATGCAGCGCGGTCCGCTCAGTGCATGGATCAAGATGGAGGGCGCTGCTGCGCCTGGCGCCTTCGTCTTCGCCGGCAGCGTCATGCGTGATCGCGCCGTTGCCCCGTACGTTGCCGATCAGTCCGGCAGCGTGGTCGGCCTCGTCACCTTCGGCGATGAACCGATCGCGAGCGTGGCGGTCGTTCCCGATCGCGCGGACATCGCCGAGCCATCGTTGAAGGCCTGGACGGAACGCATCCCGCCCGAGGGAACGGCCGTGACCGTGGTGATTCGCCGTGCGGCCCCGCCCGCACCATGAGGTGCTTGCGTACGATCGACCCATGGATCACGCGCCCCAGCACGCCGCCTCGTTGCGCGGCCTGACCAAGACCTACTTCCGGCCCGATGGTTCGGTGCTGGTGGAAGCGCTGAAGGGCGTTGATCTCGACATTCCCTACGGCCAGTACGTGGCGATCATGGGCTTCAGCGGCTCGGGCAAGAGCACGCTCATGAACCTGCTTGGTTGCCTCGATCGGCCCACCTCGGGTGCGTACTACCTCGATGGCATCGATGTGGCCACGCTGCCCGATGACGAGCTCAGCGCGGTGCGTGGCCGACGCATCGGATTCGTCTTCCAGGCGTTCAACCTGATCAGCGAACTGACCGTGGTGGAAAACGTGGAGGTGCCGCTCTTCTACCAGCGCCTGCCGGCGCCAGAGCGTCGTGCGCGCGCGGTCGAGAGCCTGCAGCGCGTGGGCCTTGGCGATCGGCTCGGTCATCGGCCGAGCCAGCTCTCCGGTGGGCAGCAGCAGCGCGTGGCGATCGCGCGTGCACTCGTGACCAACCCTGCCATCCTGATGGCCGACGAACCGACGGGCAACCTCGACACCGCCACCGGCGAGTCCATCCTCGCGCTCTTCGAAGCGCTGCATGAGCAGGGGCTCACGCTCATCATGGTTACGCACGATGACCGGATCGCCGGTCGTTGCGAACGCGTGGTGCGACTGCGTGACGGTGCGATCGAGAGCGATCGCGCGGGTGGCCGCGTGCAGGCGGCCGGGAGCCCTGCGTGAAGCTCGTGGGGATCGACCCCGGCCTCCTGCGCACGGGCTACGCGGTGATCGATGCAAGCCGGCCCATGGCACCGCGCCTGATCGAGGCCGGGTTGATCAGGCTTCCGCCCAAGTCGAGCGTGGCCAGCCGACTGGTCCACTTGCACGACGATCTTTCCGAACTGATGGCCGAGCACGAGCCGTCGGTGGTCTCGGTGGAAGAGGTCTTCGTGAACGCGAAGTTCGCCCG
>JASGCG010000393.1 GCA_030054235.1 Bacteroidia bacterium | reverse complement strand
CAAGTCGTTGCAGCGCATTCGCGAGCAGCTTCGTGCGTGCATCGAGGCGCGTGCGCTCGCCGCTGGCGATGATCCATCGCCCAACACCTTCGGGGAGCGCGCATGAGCGATCCTCGACTGGTCGAACTCATGCACGCCATGCTCGATGGCACCATCGACGAAGAGGGCGCCGCCGAGCTCAGCCGCGCGATGGAGGCCGATCCGACGCTCGCGCCTGCGTTGGCTCAGCTGGCGATCCTGCATGATGCGCTGCACCGCGAGCATCACGAGGCAGCCATGGGGCGCGCCAGCGCTTCACGCATGACACGCCTGACGATGGTGCGCCGCTGGCTCGCGGCCGCGGCGGTGCTTGCGGTCGCGGGGCTGCTGCTGTGGACCACGGTCTCGGTCACCCCGACGGCATCCGCGCAGGCCACGCTCGCCAGGCTGGCTGCTGCGGCTCGCAAGGGCGATCGCACCTACTTCATCGAAGCCATCACCGACGATGGCCGTGAGCGACGCGGTCGCCGTGACGATGCAGGCCCTGATCGATCCGACGATGGCTCGCGCCGCGGCCGTGGCAAGGCCGACAGCGTGCCCATCGATGGTGCGGTGCTGGTCGTGCGCGATCCGGGGCAGTACGTGCTCCGACGGACCGATGCGGACGGTCGTCCCGTCGTGACCGGTTGCGATGGTCGCACCGCGTGGATCGTGCCGGCCGAGGGTGCGGTGCGCGTCTCCGGCGATCTCAAGCGATTTAGCGGCGCACTTCCGGGGAGCCGCTTCGAGCTTCCCTTCCTGAATCCCCACGAGGGGCTGGCCGAACTCGCCGCCCACTACGACGTGCTCGAGCTCAAGCCGACCCCGGCGCTCGGGCATCCGATGCCGCGGCTCATCGCCACGCGTCGCAGCGATGCGCGCGGCGGCCCCAAGTCGATCGAGATCGAATTCGATCCGGCGACTGCGGTGATCCACACCATGCGCATGGACCACCTGCCGCAGGCCCGCGGGGGACCGCGCTCGGTCGAGTTCACGCTCGTGGACCAGTTCCCCCGGACCGACCCGTTCTTCTCGCACGATGAGCATCACGATCCCTCGCGCCCCGTGCTGGCCGAGTGATCGCACCAAGGACTCCCATGGCCACCACCCTGCCCAGCATCGTCGCACTCGCGCTCTCCATGTCCTTCGCCGTCCTCGGTGCGCCGGTGCAGAAGGCCACCACGCCGCCGGCCGCGAAGCCCAAGCCCACGTCCAAGGACGCCGCGCCCGCGAAGCCGAACTTCGTGTTCATCCAGGCCGAAGCCCAGGGTTGGTCCAGCACCTCGGTCGACATGGACGGCGAGCCGCCGAGCACCGCCCGCCCCGCGGGATTGACGCCGAATCTCGAGCAGATGGCCAAGGACGGCATGCGCTTCAGCGACTTCTACGTCACCTGCCCGCGCTGCACGCCATCGCGCACGAGTTTCGTCACGGGCATCAGCCCCGCAAAGCTGCACATGACCTTCCAGGCCGAGGGCGGCCGCAAGACCGAGGACGGCGAATCACCCTACAAGCTCATGCGCATGATCCCGCCGACGGCCGACGTCAACCTGCCCTCGGGCGTGAAGACGACCGGCGGCTGGCTCGGTGACCTTGGCTACACGAGCGCGCACTTCGGCAAGTGGCATGTCGGGCGTCAGTCGCCGACCCAGCTTGGCTTCACCACCTGCGACGGCGCCAACGGCAACCAGGGCCCTGAGCGCGGTGTCGCGCCGAATCCCAAGCAGGCCACCGAGATCACCGACAAGGGCATCGCCTTCATGCGCGAGCAGGTCAAGGCCGGCAAGCCCTTCTACCTGCAGCTCTCGCACTACGGCTTCGGCGCCGAGGAGGAGGCCACGCCCGAAGCGCTCGCTGCGGCCAAGGGCCTGGTCAGCGGCGTGAGCGGCAAGCCGATGGGTGCGATCGCCGGTGCGCGCGATGTCGACACGCAGGTGGGTCGTGTGATGGCCGCACTCAAGGAACTCGGCATCGAAGGCTCGACCTACGTCTTCTACAGCGCCGACCACGGCGCGCAGGGCGGTGGCGGCGGTACCGGCGGCGGCCGCAACCAGGCCAATCCTCCCTTCAAGGGCGCCAAGGGCAGCGTGAGCGAGGGCGGCATCCGCGTGCCATTGATCGTGAAGGGGCCCGGCATCGAAGCAGGCACGGTGTCGCACGTGCGCGCGACGGGCATGGACCTGCTGCCGA
>JASGCG010000392.1 GCA_030054235.1 Bacteroidia bacterium | reverse complement strand
TTGGCGAAACGCGGAAGCGCTTGCGTAGGAACGCATCATGGCCGAGCCTTGCGCCGGACTGGTCGACTGCGTTCGCTCCTTGTGCGATGCGTCGACGTCGCGGCCCTGACGACGCTGCGGCGAAGCGCAAGAAGGTCGTTGCGCATCACGCTGTCGATCATGCCGTTCGCATGGGCTATTCGTGCGGCACGCACGAACTGTTCGTGTGGAAAGGCAGCGTCGCGTGCGAGGTCGGCGAGCGTGCGCTGTGGGGTCGTCACCAAGACGGCGCCGATGTGGTGCGTTTCGGTACGACCGACGGTTGCACTGTGCAGCACGCACCCGCGTGGCGCGGCCTTCCGGAAGCCGCGCGGGACGGTCAGATGAATCACATCGGGAATGGCTTCCGACAGTCCGTGCAGGTCGAGCGCCGTCTGGTGCGAGCACATCGCCACCGGTCGATCATCGCGGCCGCGGCTCCAAAGCCGAAGCCGAACCAGGTCATCGTGGTCAGCCACGGGCAGCATGGCCACCCGATAGATCCCGTGCCCCGCCCGCTCGAAGTTCCCAACGGAGGCGTGGTAGTTCAGATGCGGCGCGCCGTAGCCGAAGCGCCGCGCCTGCTGCGCCGTGAAGTAGCCGCCCTGGGATGCAGCCAGCTTGGTCAGGGAGCGGAGGCGGGAACCAGGAGCTGTGAAAGCCATGCGTCAACCTTCAAGATACTTGAAGGTTTGTGCATCGTCGAGGGACTGTTCCAGATTCCCGCGCAGCCGCCCTCTCGGCGACGGCACGGGGATCGACGTGCCGGCCTCGGCGTCGGCTTCGGCCGCAAGAAGGGCGACAAGCGCGAGCACATCAAGGAGAAGGAAGCCAAGCGCGACATGCAGCGCGCGACCGGCGCGCGCCGGCGGTTGTGAGCGGGTGAGCGGTGCGCGGGCCTAAGGCAGAAAGCGCATGACTGGCGCGCGCCAGCGGGCATTGAGCGGGTCAGCATCGTCGGGCGGCAGGATTCGCGTTCGATTCGCGCAAGGGCCTTTGATCGATCACGGAGTGGGGGTATGGTCCGTGGACCAGGAGATCCACCATGTTGACCGGGTACACCCCAGCCGCGCTGTTGGCCTTGACGCTATCTCTCATCACGACCAATCCTGCTTGGGCGCAGGATGGCGACAGCGATGGGGTCCCTGATACGACCGACAACTGCCCGCTGGTACCCAACCCCGGTCAGTCCGACTGCGACGCCGACGGCACCGGCGATGCCTGCGAGTCCTCGGTGTTGCTCTCGACGGGCAACATGGGCGCGATCGGCACCGGCGTGACCGCGTCGGGCACGCTGGTGGGTGTGGAGCCCACGCTCTTCCCAGTGACCGTGACGGTGCGGGCGGTTGGTGATTTCAATCTGGCCACCGAGTACGCCACGCTGCGCTTGGCTGGCGGCACGATCACGACCACGCTGTTTCAGGTTGGTTCGGATTGCCCGGCCACGCCCGACACGGCTGTGTTCCTGCTGTCCGCATCGCAGTGGAACGCACTGGTCGCCGCCAGCCCCGCCGGGGTGATGCCCGTGACCATCCAGGGGAACTCGCTCGTGAACCCCACGCAGTGCAGTTCACCGTTTGCCGAGGTCACGGCCCGCGTCACGGTTGTGCCTGACTGCAACGGCAACGGCACGATCGATGCCTGTGACATCGCATCGGGCGTGGAGCAGGATTGCAACCAGAACTCGGTCCCCGACTCCTGCGATGTCGCGAGTGGCGCGGCGGATTTGGATGTCGACGGCGTGCCGGATTCCTGCGAGCCCGACTGCAACGCCAACCAAGTTCCCGATGACTTCGACATCTCGTCGGGTTCCGCTGCCGACTGCGATGGCAATGGCGTTCCAGATGCCTGTGACATTGCCGGTGGAGCGCCGGATTGCAACACCAACGGTGTGTTCGATGCTTGCGAGATCGCCGGCGGCGCGGTGCCTGACTGCAACAGCAACGGCGTGCCAGATGCCTGCGACATCGCCGGCGGCGCGCCGGACTGCAACACGAACGGTGTTCCGGATTCCTGCGACATCGCCGGCGGCACCTCGAACGACATCGATCAGGATGGGCGGCCGGACTCCTGCGAGGACTGCAACGGCAACGGATTGCCCGATGACTACGAGCTGGCGCAGGGCACGGTGCCCGATTGCGATGGCAACGGCACCCCCGACACCTGCGACGTTGCGGCCGGCCGTGACGGCGACTG